>NZ_JASKYR010000213.1:0-11846 GCF_041028215.1 Streptomyces flavofungini | reverse complement strand
GAGTCTCCCCATGCCCCAGGACGTCGACTTCTCCATACCCCTGCCCGGGCGCCGCAGCCCCGACCACGCCAGAGCCGAGGCCGACCACATCGAGTGGCCCCGCGCCTTCGGCCTGATCAGCTCCGACGCCGCCGCCGCCCGCCACCGCAAGGGCGGCTACGCCGACCTCGCCTCCCGCTTCTACCCCGCCACCAGCGGCGCCGACCTCGACCTCGGCGTCGACCTGATGTCCTGGTTCTTCCTCTTCGACGACCTCTTCGACGGACCGCGCGGCGAGGACCCGGTGCAGACCAGGCAGCTCACCGACGCCGTCGCCGCCGCCCTCGACGGGCCGCTGCCCGCGTCGGCGCCCCTGATCGCGCACGGCTTCGCCGACGTCTGGCGGCGCACCTGCGACGGGATGTCGCCGGAGTGGTGCGCCCGCAGCGCCCGGCACTGGCGCAACTACTTCCAGGGCTACGTCGACGAGGCGCACGGCCGCCGCGACCCCACGCCCTGCCACTCGGCACGGGAGTACCTCCTCATGCGGCGGCACACCATAGGCGTGCAGCCCACCGTCGACCTCGCCGAGGCCACCGGGCACTTCGAGGTGCCGCACCGGGTCTTCGACAGCGCCGTGATGTCGGCGATGCTCCGCATCGCCGTCGACGTCAACCTGATGCTCAACGACATCGCCTCCCTGGAGAAGGAGGAGGCCCGCGGCGAGCTCAACAACATGGTGCTCATCCTGATGCGCGAACACGGCTGGCCCAAGCGGCGCAGCATCGCCTACATGCAGGACGAAGTGGGCGTACGCCTGGAGGAGTTCCTGCTCCTCGAGAGCATCCTGCCCAAGGTCTGCGACGCCTTCTCGCTGACCGCGGACGAGCGCGAGGCCGTCGAGCGCTACCGGCTCGACGCGGTCCGCCCCGTCATCCGCGGCTCGTACGACTGGCACCGCTCCTCGGGCCGCTACGACGCCGACTTCGCGGCGGCCGCGGGGCGCCAGGGGTTCCTGGAGGAACTCGGCAGCGCCCGCTGAAGGCCCGTCGTCCCCGCACGTCCCACCCGAGGGAACCCGAGGGAAACTAAGGAGAACCGCCATGGCCCCGCAGACCGCACCGACCGCAGAGACCGAGCAGCAGACCTTCGTCGCGGGCACCGCGCCCGGAGCCGCGCCCCTCGTCGGGCACGCCTGGCAGATGATGCGCCGCCCGCTCCAGTTCATGTCCTCGCTGTCCCGCCACGGCGACCTGGTGAAGATACGCCTCGGCCCCACCGAGGCCCACGTGCCGACCAGCCCCGCCCTGCTCCGGCACGTCCTGACCAGCGACGCCGAGTACGACAAGGGCGGCATCTTCTACGACCGGGCCCGGGACATCGCGGGCAACGGCCTGGTGACCTGCCCCTACGCCGACCACCGGCGGCAGCGCAGGCTCATGCAGTCGGCGTTCACCCGTCCCCAGCTCAAGCGGTACGCCTCCGCGATGCACGCCGAGATCGAGTCGAGCGCGGAGCGCTGGAGCGACGGCCTGGTGGTCGACGCCTTCCCCGAGATGTACGGCATGGCCCTGCGCACCGTGGGCCGCACGCTGTACTCGACGCCGGTCAGCAAGGAGCTCGCCGACAGCGTGGAGCGCGCCTTCGACGCCGTGCTCAAGGGCCTGTTCCGGCAGATGTTCCTGCCCGCCGCGGTGCGCAGGATGCCGAGCCCCGGCAACCGCCGCTACCGCGCCAACCTGGACTACCTGCACCGCACCACCCAGACCCTCATCGACGACTACCGCCGCGACGGCGCCGACCACGACGACCTGCTCTCCGCCCTCCTGGAATCCCGCGACGAGGACGGCGGCAGGCTCGGCGACCGGGAGATCCACGACCAGGTCATCACCGTGATGGCGGCCGGCACCGAGACCGTCGCCGCCACCCTCACCTGGATCTTCTACCTGCTCTCCAAGTACCCGCGGATCGAGAAGGCGCTGTACGCGGAGATCGACGAGGTGCTCGACGGCAGAGCCCCGGAGTTCGACGACATCGCCCGGCTCCAGCTCACCGACCGCATCATCACCGAGACCCTGCGGCTCTATCCGCCCGCCTGGCTCTTCACCCGGCTGACCTCCACCGACCTGGACGTCGCGGGGCTGCGGCTGCCCGCGCAGAGCACGGTGGTCTTCAGCCCGGCGGCGGTCGCGCTCGACGGCCCCTCCTTTCCCAGGGAGCGCCAGTTCGACCCCGACCGCTGGCTGCCCGAGCGGGTGACGCCGCAGGCCAGGCAGTCGTTCATGGCGTTCGGCACGGGCGCGCGCAAGTGCATCGGTGACCTCTACGCCCGTACGGAGGCCACCCTCGCGCTCGCCACCATCCTCAGCAAGTGGCGGGTCACCTGTGAACCGGGGGTGGATGTGCGGCCGGTGCCGCTGGCCACGGTGTACCAGCCGCGCAGGCTGCGGCTGCGCCTGGCGTCCCGTACGTAAGGTGGCGGGCAGCCGTACCGCAGGACGACGAGGAGCCGCCGCCATGCCCGCCACCCCGCCCACCGCCCTCGACGGCCTCGCAGCCGTCAAGGAGGAGCTCGCCGAGCTGTACAGGGACCTGCACACCCACCCCGAACTCAGCTTCGAGGAGCACCGCACGGCCGCCGAGGCCGCGCGCCGCGCCGCCTCGTACGGCTATGAGGTCACCACCGGCGTCGGCCGGACCGGCGTCGTGGCCGTGCTGGCCAACGGCGCGGGCCCGGCCGTCCTGCTCCGCGCCGACATGGACGCCCTCCCGGTGAAGGAGGCGACGGGCCTGCCGTACGCCTCCGCCACCGAGGGCGTCATGCACGCCTGCGGCCACGACATGCACGTCACCTGTCTGCTGGGCGCGCTGAAACTCCTCGCGGACGCCCGTGACACCTGGTCGGGGCGGATCGTCGCCGTGTTCCAGCCCGCCGAGGAGGCCGGGCAGGGCGCCAAGGAGGTGCTCGCCGACCGGTTCTACGAGCGGTTCGGCACCCCCGACGTCGTCCTCGGCCAGCATGTCGCGCCGCTGCCCGCCGGGACGGTCGGCGCCCACGCGGGCCCCGCCTTCGCCGCCACCGACGCCATGAGCGTGCGGATGTACGGCAGGGGCGGCCACGGCTCACGCCCGGAGACGACGGTCGACCCGGTGGTGATGGCGGCATCGACCGTGATGCGGCTCCAGACGGTCGTGTCCCGTGAGATCGCGGGCGGCGAGACGGCGGTCGTCACCGTCGGCGCCCTGCGGGCAGGCAACCAGCACAACATCATCCCCGACGAGGCCGAACTCCGGCTCAACATCCGTACCTACACCCCCGAGGTCCGCGCCCGCGTCCTCGCCGCCGTCGACCGGATCATCAGAGGCGAGGCGGCCACCGCGGGCGCGGAGCGGGAGCCGGAGATCACGGAGGTCGACTCCTTCCCCGTCCTCGTCAACGACGGGGACGCCGTGCAGAAGACGATGGCCGCGATCGGCGCCGTCATCGGCGAGGAGCGGGTCATGGACCCCGGCCAGGTGACCGGCAGTGAGGACGTCGGCAACTTCGCCACCTCGGCGGAGCCCGAAGTGCCGCTCTGCTACTGGCTGTTCGGCGGCGCCGACCCCGCGAAGGCGGCCGCCGCGCAGCGGGCGGGCACCTTCGAGCGGGACATCCCCTCCAACCACTCGCCGTCCTTCGCCCCGCTGATCGAACCGACGCTCAGCACGGGCGTGACGGCCCTGGTGACGGCCGCCCTCGCCTGGCTGGACGGCCGTCCACGGGAGTGAGGCGGGCGCTTCAGCCCTCGTCCTCCAGATTGCCCTCGGTCTCCAGGTAGGCCTGCCGGAGCGCCTCAAGGACCGCCGGGTCCGGCTTGGCCCACATGCCGCGCGACTCCGCCTCCAGGAGCCGCTCGGCGATGCCGTGCAGCGCCCAGGGGTTGGCCTCCTGGAGGAACTGGCGGTTGACCGGGTCGAGGACGTACGTCTCGGTGAGCTTGTCGTACATCCAGTCGGCGACGACCCCGGTCGTGGCGTCGTAGCCGAACAGGTAGTCCACCGTGGCGGCCAGCTCGAAGGCGCCCTTGTAGCCGTGGCGGCGCATCGCCTCGATCCACTTGGGGTTCACGACGCGCGCGCGGAAGACCCGGCTCGTCTCCTCCACCAGCGTGCGCGTGCGGACCGTCTCGGGGCGCGTGGAGTCCCCGATGTAGGCCTCGGGGGCCGTGCCCCGCAGCGCGCGCACGGTCGCCACCATGCCGCCGTGGTACTGGAAGTAGTCGTCGGAGTCGGCGATGTCGTGCTCACGCGTGTCGGTGTTCTTGGCCGCCACCGCGATGCGCTTGTACGCCGTCTCCATCTCGGCGCGCGCCGGGCGCCCTTCGAGGCCCCGGCCGTAGGCGTAGCCGCCCCACACCGTGTACACCTCGGCGAGGTCGGCGTCCGTGCGCCAGTCGCGGGAGTCGATGAGCTGGAGCAGCCCCGCGCCGTAGGTGCCGGGGCGCGAGCCGAAGATGCGGGTGGTGGCCCGCCGCTCGTCCCCGTGCTCGGCCAGGTCGGCCTGGGCGTGGGCGCGTACGTAGTTGTGCTCGGCGGGCTCGTCGAGGGAGGCGGCGAGCCGCACCGCGTCGTCGAGCAGGCCGATCGTGTGCGGGAAGGCGTCCCGGAAGAAGCCCGAGATGCGCAGCGTCACATCGATGCGCGGGCGGCCGAGCTCCTCGTACGGGATGGCCTCCAGGCCGGTGACGCGGCGCGAGGCGTCGTCCCAGACCGGGCGGACCCCGAGCAGCGCCATGGCCTCGGCGACGTCGTCGCCCGCCGTGCGCATCGCGCTCGTGCCCCACAGCGACAGGCCCACGGAGGTGGGGTAGTCGCCGTTGTCGGTGCGGTAGCGCTCGATGAGGGAGTCGGCGAGGGCCTCGCCCGTCTCCCAGGCGAGCCGCGAGGGCACCGCCTTGGGGTCGACGGAGTAGAAGTTCCGGCCGGTCGGCAGCACGTTGACCAGGCCGCGCAGCGGGGAGCCCGAGGGGCCCGCCGGGACGAAGCCGCCGTTCAGGGCGTGCACCGCGTGGTCCAGCTCGGCGGTGGTGGCCGCCAGGCGCGGCACCACCTCGCGGGCCGCGAACTCCAGGATGGCCCTGACCTGCTCGCTCTGGTCGGCGGGCAGGGCGGCGAGGTCCCAGTCCGCGTCGTCCATCGCCTGGACGAGGGCGCGGGCCCGCTCCTCGGCCTCGTCGGCGCTCACCCGGGTGGCCGCCGACTCGTCGAGGCCGAGCGCCTCGCGCAGGCCCGGCAGGGCGGAGGTGCCGCCCCAGATCTGGCGGGCGCGCAGGATCGCCAGGACGAGGTTGACGCGGTCGGCGCCCGCCGGGGCGGAGCCGAGGACGTGCAGGCCGTCGCGGATCTGCATGTCCTTGATCTCGCAGAGCCAGCCGTCGACGTGCAGCAGGAAGTCGTCGAACCCGTCGTCGTCCGGACGGTCCTCAAGCCCCAGGTCGTGGTCGAGCTTCGCGGCCTGGATCAGCGTCCAGATCTGCGCGCGGATCGCGGGCAGCTTCGCCGGGTCCATGGAGCTGATCTGCGCGTACTCGTCGAGGAGCTGCTCCAGGCGCGCGATGTCGCCGTAGGAGTCGGCGCGGGCCATCGGCGGCACCAGGTGGTCGATGAGCGTGGCGTGCACGCGCCGCTTGGCCTGGGTGCCCTCGCCCGGGTCGTTGACCAGGAAGGGGTAGATCAGCGGCAGGTCGCCGAGCGCGGCGTCGGGGCCGCAGGCGGCGGAGAGGCCCGCGTTCTTGCCGGGCAGCCACTCCAGGTTGCCGTGCTTGCCGAGGTGGACCATCGCGTCGGCACCGAAGCCGCCGTCGTCGGCGGACGCGGCGATCCAGCGGTAGGCCGCCAGGTAGTGGTGCGAGGGCGGCAGATCGGGGTCGTGGTAGATCGCGATCGGGTTCTCGCCGAAGCCGCGCGGCGGCTGGATGATGATCAGCAGGTTGCCCCGGCGCAGCGCGGCGAGCACGATGTCGCCCTCCGGGTCACCGCCCTCGGCCACGCGCGAGCGGTCCAGGAACATCTCGCCGGGCGGCGGCCCCCAGTGCTCCTCGACGGAGTCCCGCAGCTCCCGCGGCAGCGTCGCGTACCAGCGCTTGTAGTCGGCGGCCGGGATGCGGACGGGGTTGGCGGCGAGCTGCTCCTCGGTGAGCCAGTCCTGGTCGTGGCCGCCCGCGTCGATCAGCGCGCGGATCAGCTCGTCGCCGTCACCGGAGACCAGGCCCGGGATCTCCTGCCGGTCCCCGAAGTCGTAGCCCTCGTCGATGAGCCTGCGCAGCAGCGCCACGGCGGACGCGGGGGTGTCAAGGCCCACCGCGTTGCCGATGCGGGAGTGCTTGGTCGGGTAGGCGGAGAGCACCAGGGCGAGGCGCTTGCGCGCCGCCGGTATGTGCCGGAGGCGGGCGTGCCGGGCGGCGATCCCGGCGACGCGGGCCGCGCGCTCGGCGTCGGCCACGTACGCGGGCAGGCCGTCCTCGTCGATCTCCTTGAAGGAGAAGGGCACCGTGATGAGCCGTCCGTCGAACTCCGGCACCGCGATCTGGCTGGCGGCGTCGAGCGGCGAGACGCCCTCGTCGTTCTCCTCCCACGCCGCGCGCGACCCGGTCAGGCAGAGCGCCTGGAGGATCGGCACGTCCAGGGCGGTGAGCGCGCCCGCGTCCCAGGACTCGTCGTCGCCGCCCGCGGATGCCTCGGCGGGCTTGGTGCCGCCCGCCGCGAGGACGGTCGTCACGATGGCGTCGGCGGCGCGCAGCTCCTCGATCAGCTCCGGCTCGGGGGCGCGCAGCGACGCCACGTAGAGCGGCAGCGGGCGGGCGCCCGCGTCCTCGATCGCGCCGCACAGGGCGTCCACGAACGCGGTGTTGCCGCTCATGTGGTGGGCCCGGTAGTAGAGCACCGCCACGGTCGGGCCCTCGACGGCGCGCGCGGTGCGCTCGAGGGGGCCCCAGGACGGCGCGGCGGCGGGCGGCTCGAAGCCGTGGCCGGTGAGGAGCACGGTGTCGGAGAGGAAGCGGGCGAGCTGCTCCAGGTTGGCGGGGCCGCCGTGCGCCAGATAGGCGTGCGCCTCGGCTGCGATGCCGACGGGCACCGTGGAGGAGGCCATGAGCTGGGCGTCGGGCGCCTGCTCACCGGTGAGCACGACCACCGGCAGACCGCTGGCGGTGAGCTGGTCCAGGCCGTCCTGCCAGGCGCGGACACCGCCGAGGAGGCGTACGACGACCAGGTCGGCGCCGTCGAGCAGCGAGGGCAGCTCGGTGAGGTCCAGGCGGGAGGGGTTGGCGAACCGGAAGTCGACCGGGCCCCCCGCCGCGCGGGCGCTGAGCAGGTCGGTGTCGGAGGTCGACAGCAGCAGAAGCATGCGTGCGCAGGCCTTCCTCGGGGTGTCCGCGCCCCGGGTGGTCGTATGGACGGCAGGAGTTCCTGGCTCACCCCACACGGGTGGGGTTCACAGTGGCGGGACCGCGCCGGATTCACACCGGGCTTCCTCCTTCGGGCCCCTCGTCGGGCCCACGCCGTCGCTGGCGTCGACGGACCTGGCGGTCCGCCGCCTGCATAGTAAGTCCTGCCCGCCCCGGTGCGGGCGGCCACCTGCCCCGAGGGACCTCATCGGGAGGCGACCGACGGGAGGCGCGTGGGTATGCTCGCCGCCATGCCGCCCACCCGAGCAACCTCCACGAACAAGGGCGAATCCCTCATACGTGACCGGGGCGACGCCTGCCCCGGAGCCCTGCGACTGCACCGCGCCGACGACGGCGCCCTGGCCCGACTCCGGCTGCCCGGCGGCCTTTTGACGGAGCGTCAGGCAGCGCTTCTGGCGGACGTGGCGGAGCGCCTCGCGGACGGCCACCTCAGCGTCACCTCGCGCGGCAACGTCGAGCTGCGCGGCCTCGCCGACGACTGCGGCGCCACCCTGGCCGCGCTGCTCGCGGACGCGGGCCTGCTGCCCTCCGCACGCCATGAGCGCATCCGGAACATCGTGGCGTCCCCCCTCGCCGGAATCGACAAGAACGGCCGCGCGGACGTGCAGTTGTGGGTCCGTGAGCTGGACGGACTCCTGTGCGCCGAGGAGTGGACGGCCGCGCTCTCGGGACGCTTCCTGTTCGCCCTCGACGACGGGCGCGGGGACACGGCCCGGCTCGGCGGCGATGTGACCTTGATCGCAGAATCGGGCGGGACGGCGCTCGTTCGGGTCGGCGGCAGGACGCTGCGGACCGCCGCCGCGGACGCCCCGCGGGCGGCGCTGGCCGCGGCCGGTGCGTTCCTCGCGGTGGCGGACGGCGCCTGGCGGGTCGCGGAGCTGCCGGACGGCCGCGAGGTGGCGGTGGCCGAGGCCCTGGAGCGGGCGTCCGTACCGGCCGTGCCGGTGGCGGGGGCCGCCCTGCCGGCGGCCGGTCCGCCGCCGCCCGGGGTCATCGGCCGCGCCGTGGCCGTGGCCGCGCCCCTCGGCCGGGTCACCGCCGGGCAGTGGCGGGCCCTCATGCCGCTGCCCGCCGACGAACTGCGGGTCACCCCGTGGCGCGGTTTCGTGCTCCCCGGCTTCGACGGCGCTCCGGCGGCCCGGGACCGCCTGGACGCCCTGGCCGACGCCGGTCTCCTCRCCGACCCCGGCTCGCCCTGGCTCGGCGTCGGCGCCTGCACCGGACGCCCCGGCTGCGCCAAGTCGCTCGCCGACGTCCGCGCGGACGCCGTGCCCGGCGGCCCCGGCGCCCTGCCCGTCCACTGGTCCGGCTGCGAGCGCCGCTGCGGGCATCCGCGCGGCGACTGGGTCGACGTCCTCGCCACCGGCGCGGGCCGGTACGAGGTGACGGTGCGCACCGGCGGCACCGCGACACCCGCCACCGGCCCCACCCTCACCGAGACGGTCACCACGGCACGCACGGCAGCGGCACACGCGTCATCGACACGTACATGAGCGGCGCGCGCGGCATCGACACGTACGACACCGGCAACCACCACAACGGCCACGAAATGAGCGAGAGCACAGTGTTCGACTACGAGAAGGACGGCGCGGCGATCTACCGCGAGTCCTTTGCCACCATCCGCGCGGAGGCGGACCTCGCGGGACTTCCCGCCGACGTCAGCCAGGTCGCGGTGCGGATGATCCACGCCTGCGGCATGGTCGACCTCGTCCGCGACCTCGCCTTCAGCCCCCGCGTGGTGGCCGACGCCCGCAAGGCGCTGCGCGACGGCGCCCCCATCCTCTGCGACGCGAACATGGTCGCGAGCGGCGTCACGCGCAAGCGGCTGCCCGCCGACAACGACGTGATCTGCACCCTCGCCGACCCGTCCGTGCCGGACCTCGCGGCGAAGCTGGGCACCACCCGCAGCGCCGCCGCCATGGAACTCTGGCGCGACCGCCTCGAAGGCTCCGTCGTCGCCATCGGCAACGCGCCCACCGCGCTCTTCCGCCTCCTGGAGATGATCGAGGAGGGCGCGCCGCGCCCGGCCGCCGTGCTCGGCATACCGGTCGGCTTCGTCGGCGCCGCCGAGTCCAAGGACGCGCTCGCCGAGCACTCCTCGGGCCTTGAGTACCTGGTCGTACGGGGGCGTCGCGGCGGCAGCGCGATGGCCGCGGCGGCCATCAACGCGATCGCGAGCGAGGCGGAGTGAACACCGACATGACGCGAGGGAAGCTGTACGGGGTCGGGCTCGGTCCTGGCGACCCCTCCCTGATGACCGTACGGGCCGTCGAGGTCATCGCCGCCGCGGACGTCATCGCCTACCACTCCGCCCGGCACGGCCGCTCCATCGCCCGCTCCATCGCGGCGAAGCACCTCACCGCCGACCACATCGAGGAGGCGCTGGTCTACCCCGTCACCACGGAGACCACCGACCACCCCGGCGGCTACCGGGGCGCCCTCGACGCGTTCTACGAGGAGGCCGCGGCCCGGCTGGCCGCGCACCTGGACGCCGGGCGCACGGTCGCCGTGCTCGCCGAGGGCGACCCGCTCTTCTACGGCTCCTACCAGCACATGCACAAGCGCCTCGCGCACCGCTACGACGCCGAGGTCATCCCCGGCGTCACCTCGGTCAGCGCGGCGGCGGCACGGCTCGGCGAACCCCTCGTCGAGGCCGAGGAGGTCCTCACGATCCTGCCCGGCACCCTCCCCGAGGAGGAGCTGGCCGCGCGCCTGGCCGCGACGGACTCGGCGGTCGTCATGAAGCTCGGCCGCACGTTCGGCAAGGTGCGCGGCGCCCTGGAGCGGTCGGGCCGCCTTGCCGAGGCCCGCTACGTGGAGCGCGCCACCATGGCGGGCGAACGCACCGGACGCCTCGACGAGGTGGACCCGGAATCGGTGCCGTACTTCTCCGTGGCCGTGCTGCCGAGCCGGGTGGCCCCGCTGACCGGGGGTCCGGCACCGGAGCCCGCGCCGGAGACCCCGGGCGAGGTGGTCGTCGTCGGCACCGGACCCGCGGGGCCCCTCTGGCTGACCCCCGAGACGCGCGGCGCCCTCGCCGCCGCCGACGACCTGGTCGGCTACACCACCTACGTGGACCGCGTGCCGCACCGCCCCGGCCAGCGGCGGCACGGCTCCGACAACCGCGTGGAGTCCGAGCGCGCCGAGTTCGCCCTCGAACTGGCGCGGCGCGGGCGGCGGGTGGCCGTCGTCTCCGGCGGTGACCCGGGTGTCTTCGCGATGGCCACGGCCGTCCTCGAAGCCGCGTCGCGGGACGAGTACGCGGACCTTCCCGTACGGGTGCTGCCGGGGGTGACCGCCGCCAACGCCGCGGCCGCCCGCGCCGGCGCCCCGCTCGGGCACGACTACGCCACCATCTCCCTCTCCGACCGCCTCAAGCCCTGGGAGGTCATCGCCGCGCGCCTGGCCTCCGCGGCCTCCGCGGACCTCGTCATCGCCCTCTACAACCCCGGCTCCCGCAGCCGGACCTGGCAGGTGGGCAAGGCCCGGGAGCTGCTGCTCGAACACCGGGCGCCGGACACCCCCGTGGTGCTCGCGCGGGACGTCGGCGGCCCCGAGGAGAGCGTGCGGACCGTGCGGCTCGCCGACCTCGACCCGGCGGAGGTCGACATGCGGACGCTGCTCATCGTCGGGTCGTCCCAGACGCGCTGGGTGCGCAGGTCCGGCGGCGACGAGATCGTCTGGACGCCGCGCCGGTACCCCGAGAGCCCCTAGGGAGTCGGGGCCTGTCGTCTCATCTGTCCCACCGGCCCCGCAGCCAGGCGGCGGCCTCCTCCGGACCGGCCGCCACCGGGACGCCCTCGGGCGTCGGCGGGCGGCGCACGATCACCACGGGGACGCCCGCCTCGCGCGCGGCGGCCAGCTTCGGGGCGGTCGCCGCGCCGCCGCTGTCCTTGGTGACCACCACGTCGATCCGGTGCCGCCGCAGCAGCTCACGCTCGCCGTCCAGCGAGAAGGGGCCCCGGTCGAGGAGGACCTCCAGGCGGGCGGGCAACGGCGGTTCCGGCGCGTCCACCGACCGCAGGAGGAACCAGAGCGCGGCGAGGTCCGGCCGGGCGAAGGCGGCGAGGCCCATCCGTCCCGTGGTCAGGAAGACCCGCTCACCCAGCGTGGGCAGCGCGCGCGCCGCCTCCTCCAGGGAGCCGACCGGGTGCCAGTCGTCGCCCTCGGAGGCCACCCAGCCGGGCCTGCGCAGGGCGAGCAGGGGAACATGGGCCGAGGCGGCGGCCTTCGCCGCGTTGAACGAGATCGTCCCGGCGAAAGGATGGGTGGCGTCGATGAGTGCGTCCACGCGGTGTTCGCGCAGCCACGCCGCGAGCCCGTCGGCCCCGCCGAAGCCGCCGACGCGGACCTCGCCGGGCGGCAGCCGGGGCGCCGCGACGCGTCCGGCGAGTGAGCTGGTGACCCGCGGCGCCCCCGCGC
>NZ_JASKYR010000212.1:0-12258 GCF_041028215.1 Streptomyces flavofungini | reverse complement strand
CTTCCCCCACACCGCCCCCGCATGGCAGCGTGCCCGGCATGACCACGTTGCCGGACGGACGGCGCGTTCCGCCGTTGACCGCCGATGAGCCCGCCATGCTGGCCGCCTGGCTCGATCTGCACCGCGCCACGCTGGCCCTGAAGTGCGCGGGGCTCGATGACGCGCAGACGCTGCGCACCCCGGTGGAGCCGTCCACGCTCTCGCTCTTCGGCCTGGTCCAGCACCTCGCCGAGGTGGAACGGAAGTGGTTCCAGCGGGTGTTCGCCGGCCGCGACGTACCGCTCCTGTACGGAAATCCCCCCGGTGGCTTCACCGTGGACGCGTCACGGACGTTCAGCGAGGTACGGGAGGTGTGGGAGCGCGAGGTGGCCGTGAGCCGGGAGATCTGCGCGGGGCGCTCCCTCGACGACACGGGACGGCTCGACGCCGAGGACACGGCCCTGACCGGCGGCGACGCGGTGGTCAGCCTGCGCTGGATCGTGGTCCACCTCATCGAGGAGTACGCGCGCCACAACGGCCACGCGGATCTGCTCAGAGAGCGCCTCGACGGCGTGACGGGGACATGAACACGCCAGAGGCGGCAGCGGCCGCCACGAAGCGGAAACGGAATCCAGCGCACTATTACAGCGCTCTCCGCACCCCCTCCGCCAATTCGACGGCGCATTTTCATGAATTCTTTATCAGCACAGCTTCCCGTATTCTTCTGCCCGCTTTCCGAAGGCCTAAACACTAAGATTCCGACAGGATCAACCACCGCAATCCGGACACCTTCCGCAGTGGTTGCACCTCTGTGACGTACTCCACACCTCAGTCTTTTTGTCCGGTATGACCCGGTCAAAACAAGACAAAAGCCCAGGTTCTCATGCGGGCGCGCACCCCCGCGTGATAACATACGAGGCCCGCTTGTGTAACCCCTTTCCCCGATGCAATCCGAGAAATTGCTCGGTAAATTCAATTCGCATGACCGCTGCACAAGCCGATCTACCGACCGACCTGCACGCGAAATTCTTGGAAATGCCCGAGGGGCTGCGCCTCGATGGCCCCGCCGTCGCCGACGGCGCCGCCATCTGGCGGATCGCCCGTGACTCCAAGGTGCTCGACCTCAACTCGTCGTACAGCTACCTGCTGTGGTGCCGCGACTTCGCGGCGACCTCCGTGGTGGCCCGGGACGCCGACGGCGAGCCGGTCGGATTCATCACCGGCTACTTCCGGCCCGAGCGTCCGGACACCCTGCTGGTCTGGCAGGTGGCCGTCGACCACGCCCAGCGCGGCCGCGGTCTGGCCGGCGCCCTGCTCGACGGGCTGACCGCGAAGGTCTCCGCCGGGCACGCGCTGACCACGATCGAGACCACGATCACGCCCGGGAACACGGCTTCCGAGCGGCTGTTCCTCTCCTACGCGCGGCGCCACGGCGCGGAGGTCGAGCGAAAGATCCTGTTCGACGCGGGTCTTTTCCCTGATGACGGGCATGAGCCAGAAGTGCTCTACCGCATCGGGCCGATCGGCCGCTGACCGGTTTCGCACGCCCCCCCCACGTCCGCAACCCCCCACTCCCACGCCTTTTCATCTCCCAGGAGATCTGCTGTGACCATCACCCAGCCCGACCTGAGCGTCTTCGAGACCCTGGAGTCGGAGGTGCGCAGCTACTGCCGCGGTTGGCCTACGGTCTTCGACCGCGCGCAGGGCAGCCGCATGTTCGACGAGGACGGCCACGAGTACCTCGACTTCTTCGCCGGAGCCGGTTCACTCAACTACGGCCACAACAACCCGGTCCTGAAACGCGCCCTCATCGACTACCTGGAGCGCGACGGCATCGCGCACGGGCTCGACATGTCGACGACCGCCAAGCGCGCGTTCCTGGAGTCGTTCCAGAACATCATCCTGCGCCCCCGTGACCTGCCGTACAAGGTCATGTTCCCGGGCCCGACGGGCACCAACGCCGTGGAGTCGGCGCTGAAGCTGGCCCGCAAGGTCAAGGGCCGCGAGTCGATCGTGTCGTTCACGAACGCCTTCCACGGCATGTCGCTCGGTTCGCTCGCGGTGACCGGCAACGCCTTCAAGCGGGCGGGCGCCGGTATCCCGCTGGTGCACGGCACGCCGATGCCGTTCGACAACTACCTCGACGGACAGACCCCGGACTTCATCTGGTTCGAGCGGCTCCTCCAGGACCAGGGTTCCGGCCTCAACCAGCCCGCGGCAGTGATCGTGGAGACCGTGCAGGGCGAGGGCGGCATCAACGTCGCCCGTGCCGAGTGGCTGCGCAAGCTCGCCGACGTCTGCGAGCGCTGGGACATGCTCCTGATCGTCGACGACATCCAGATGGGCTGCGGCCGTACCGGCGCGTTCTTCTCCTTCGAGGAGGCGGGCATCACGCCGGACATCGTGACGGTCTCCAAGTCCATCAGCGGCTACGGCCTGCCCATGTCGCTCTGCCTGTTCAAGCCGGAGCTCGACGTGTGGGAGCCGGGCGAGCACAACGGCACCTTCCGCGGCAACAACCCCGCGTTCGTGACGGCCGCCGCCGCCCTTGAGGCGTACTGGACCGACGGCCCGGCGATGGAGAAGCAGACCCGCGCCCGCGGCGAGCAGGTCGAGCAGGCGCTGGCCGCGATCGCCGACGAGAACCGTACGGAGATCAAGGAGTTCCGCGGCCGCGGTCTGGTCTGGGGCATCGAGTTCCTGGACAAGGACCGGGCGAGCGCCGTGGCGAAGCGGGCCTTCGAGCTCGGCCTGCTCATCGAGACCTCCGGCCCCGAGGGCGAGGTCGTCAAGCTGCTTCCGGCGCTGACGATCACCCCCGACGAGCTGGACGAGGGGCTGCGCACGCTGGCCCGCGCGGTACGCGAGACGGCCTGAGCGGGCGCCTCCTCACCGAGTCCCTCACACCGCACCAGAAAAGGAAACAACACACCGTGATCGTCCGTTCGTTCAAGGACATTGAAGGCACCGACCGCCACGTGAAGTCCGCGTCGGGCACCTGGGAGAGCAAGCGCATCGTCCTGGCCAAGGAGCGCGTGGGCTTCTCGGTGCACGAGACCATCCTGTACGCGGGCACCGAGACGTCGATGTGGTACGCCAACCACATCGAGGCCGTCGTCTGCACCAAGGGCGAGGCCGAGCTGACCGACGACACGACCGGCAAGAAGTACACGATCACGCCGGGCACCATGTACCTGCTCGACGGGCACGAGAAGCACACGATGCGGATCAAGGAGGACTTCCACTGCATCTGTGTCTTCAACCCGCCCGTCACGGGTCGTGAGGACCACGACGAGAACGGCGTGTACCCGCTGCTCACGGAGCCGGACGAGGCCTGAGAGCCGCGCGCACCGGTCGGCCGAGGCCGGCTGACATCCCGCACAGGGCCGTACGAGAGGAGAGGCAGGCAACACCATGACCACCGCACCCGAACGCACCACAGACCTGTACCCGACCCGAGGCGCCGAAGAGGTGCTCATCGAACGCAAGGACCCCGTCGTGTGGTCCGAGCCGGGTACCGAAGGGCCGATCTCGGCCGGGGATCTGGCGGGGTTCGAGCGGGACGGTTTCCTGGCCATCGACCAGCTGATCACCCCGGACGAAGTAAGCGTCTACCACGCCGAGCTGGAGCGGCTGGTGAACGATCCGGCGATGCGCGCGGACGAGCGTTCCATCGTCGAGCCGCGCTCGCAGGAGATCCGCTCCCTCTTCGAGGTGCACAAGATCAGCGAGCTCTTCGGCAGGCTGGCCGCCGACCCGCGCGTGGTGGGCCGGGCCCGGCAGATCCTCGGGTCCGACGTGTACGTGCACCAGTCCCGGATCAACGTCAAGCCGGGCTTCGGGGCCTCGGGGTTCTACTGGCACTCCGACTTCGAGACCTGGCACGCGGAGGACGGCCTGCCGAACATGCGGACCGTCTCGGTGTCGATCGCGCTGACGAAGAACCACGACACCAACGGCGGCCTCATGATCATGCCGGGGTCGCACAAGACGTTCCTCGGCTGTGCGGGCGCCACGCCGAAGGACAACTACAAGCGGTCGCTCCAGATGCAGGACGCGGGCATCCCGTCGGACGAGACGCTGACCCACCTTGCGTCCGACCACGGCATCCGCCTCTTCACGGGCGAGGCCGGTTCGGCCACGTGGTTCGACTGCAACGCCATGCACGGCTCCGGGGACAACATCACCCCCTACCCGCGGTCCAACGTCTTCATCGTCTTCAACAGCGTGGAGAACACCGCGGTGGAGCCGTTCGCGGCGCCGGTGCGCAGGCCCGAGTTCATCGGGGCCCGCGACTTCACCCCGGTGCGGTGACCGGGCGCACGGCTTCGGTGGACTGACGCGCACGGGATTCGGCCCGGCACCCCTCGCGGGTGCCGGGCCGTTTCTCGTCGTGGTCCCCTCGCGCGCGTCCGCTACAGCGCGGGGTAGTCCGTGTATCCCTGCTCCGTGCCGCCGTAGAAGGTGGCCTGGTCAGGGGTGTTGTACGGGCCTCCGGCCCGGAGGCGGGCCGGGAGGTCGGGGTTGGCGAGGAACAGCGCGCCGAACGCGATGAGGTCGGCGGTGCCGTCCTCGATGAGGGTGAGCGCGTCGGCGCCGGTGGGGCCCTCGGTCGCCGGGTTGAGCACGAACGCGCCGCCGAACTCCCCGCGCAGCTTCGTGGTCAGCTCACGGATGTCGCCCGCCTCAAGGACGTGCAGATACGCGAGGTCGAGCGCGGCCAGCTCCTTGACCAGGGCGGTGTACGTCGGCTCCGGGTCGGGCTCGGAGATGTCGTTGAAGGGGTTGCCGGGCGAGAGGCGGATGCCCGTGCGGTCGGCGCCGATCTCGGCGGAGACGGCCCTCGCGACCTCCACGGCGAAGCGGATGCGGTTCTCGACCGTGCCGCCCCACTCGTCGGTGCGCTCGTTGGAGGACGGCGCGAGGAACTGGTGGATCAGATAGCCGTTGGCGCCGTGCAGCTCGACGCCGTCGAAGCCCGCGTCCACGGCGTTGCGCGCGGCGGTCGCGAAGTCGTTGATGGTGGCGCGGACCTCGGCCCCGGTCAGCTCACGCGGGGTGAGGAACTCCTTGGGGCCCTCGGCGGTGAACACCTGGCCCTTGGGCGTGATAGCCGAGGGGGCGACATTGACCACGCCCTCGGGGAGCAGCACCGGGTGGCCGATGCGGCCGACGTGCATGAGCTGGGCGTAGATCCGGCCGCCCGCGGCGTGCACGGCGTCGGTGACCTTGCGCCAGCCCGCGATCTGCTCCGGGCTGTGCAGTCCCGGAGTGTCCGGGTATCCCTGGCCGACCACGGAAGGCTGGATGCCCTCGGTGACGATCAGCCCGGCGGAGGCCCGCTGGGCGTAGTACGTCACGGTCAGATCCGTCGGGACACCGCCCTGGCCTGCGCGGCTACGGGTCATGGGGGCCATGGCTATGCGGTTGGCGAGGAGCGTGCCGGACAGGTCGATGGGGTCGAACGCGGTGGTCATGGGGACTCCCGGGCAGCATTTGTGTGGTCGGCCAACTAATTGAACCGGACGTCACTGTAACCTATTCCTTGGCCGACCAAGGTAATCTCTGGCCAAGACGTCCCGAACCCAGCAGGAGCCCGTCATGAAGGCCGACCCCGCAGCAGCCCCGGCCGACTCCCCCGCCTGTCCGTCCAGGCTGCCCGGGGTCGCGAAGGCCGGTCCCGTCAGTCACGCCGTCAGCCGGGTCGCGCGCCTGCACCGCACCGCCGCGGGCAAGGTCCTCAAGGGCCTCGGCCTCTATCCCGGCCAGGAGTTCGTGATGATGCACCTGTGGGACGCGGGCCCGGTGCGGCAGTCCGAGCTGATCAAGGCCGTCGACCTCGACCCCTCCACGGTCACCAAGATGCTCCAGCGCCTCGAACAGGCGGGACATGTGCGCCGCCGCCCCGACCCCGGCGACCGCAGGGCGGTGCTCGTCGAGGCGACCGACGCGAGCTGCGGTCTGCTCACCCAGGTGGAGGGCGCCTGGAAGCAGCTGGAGGACCACACCCTGGGCGGCCTGGACGAGGCCGAGCGCGCCGAGCTGGCCCGGCTGCTCGCCAAGGTGGAGGCGAACCTCTGCGCGGAGACGGCGGACTGCCCGGAGCGCCGGGGCTGAGGCCTTCCCTTCCGGTCAGGCCAGCACGTCGAGGAGCCGGTCCACGTCGGACTCCGTGTTGTAGAGGTGGAACGTGGCCCGCAGATGCCCGGCCCGCGCCGAGGTGACGACGCCCGCGCGGTTCAGCGAGGGCTCGCGGTCGGCGAGCCCGGGGACCGAGACGATGGGCGAGGCGCCGGGGACCGGAGTGTGCCCGAGTGCGGCGAGGCCCGCGCGGTAGCGCGCGGCCAGGGCCAGGTCGTGGCGGTGGATCGCGGCCACGCCGATCTCCTCGACCAGGGAGAGCGCCGCCGCGGCCCCGTGGTGGGCGAGGAAGGCGGGCGGCTCGTCGAACCTGCGGGCGTCCGGGGCGACTTCGGCGAGCGGGCCGTACGTCGAGCGCCACAGGTCGGCCGAGGCGAGCCAGCCCCCGTGCAGCGGCGTCAGGGACTCCTGTGCCGCCTCGGTGACGGTGAGGAAGGACGTGCCGCGCGGGCAGAGCAGCCACTTGAAGGCGCCGGTCACGGTGTAGTCGTACGCGCCCGCGTCGAACGGCAGCCAGCCCACCGACTGCGTGGCGTCGGCGAGGGTGCGCGCGCCCTGGGCGGTGGCGGCGGCGCGGATCGCCGCGCCGTCCGCCGTACGCCCGTCCGCGGACTGCACGGTGGAGAACGCCACGAGCGCCGTCTCCGGACGCACCGCGTCGGCGAGCTCTTCGAGCGGGGCGAACCGCGGCTTCAGGTCGCCGCGCAGCACGAAGGGGTTGATCAGCGAGGAGAAGTCCCCCTCGGGGAGGAGCACCTCGGCGCCCGCGGGGAGCGAGGCGGCTATGAGGCCGACGTGCACGGCGACCGAGCCGCCCGACGCTACGCGGGACGGGGCTACACCGGCGAGCCGCGCGAAGGACGCGCGGGCCTCGTCGACCTTGGAGAAGTCCCCCGAGGCGCCGCGCTCGCCCGAGGCCAGCTCCGCCGCGAGGGCCCGCACCGCCTCGACGGCACGGCGCGGCAGCAGTCCGTAGCTCGCGGTGTTGAGATAGGTCGTCCTCGGCGCGAACTCGGCGCCGAGGACGGAGCGGTCACTGATCCCCGTGGACGTCGTCATGGGGATCAACCTAAGGGCCGGATCACGCCTGCGGAACAGCGCATCCGTCGGGACCGCACGCCTCTTTGTCCCCGCCGTCCGCGAGGGTGGTCAGCGGTGAGCGGCTGCCCCAGGCCTGTTCGAGGGCCTGGGTGAACACCTCGGCGGGCTGGGCGCCGGAGATGCCGTACGTGCGGTCGAGCACGAAGAACGGGACGCCGTTCGCCCCCAGCTCGGCGGCCTCGCGCTCATCGGCGCGGACGTCGTCGGCGTACCTGGCGGGATCGGCGAGGACGGCGCGCACCTCGTCCGCGTCGAGCCCGGCCTCGACGGCGAGCTCCACGAGGCGTTCGTCGTCCTCGAAGACGGAGCGCTCCTCGGCGAAGTTGGCGCGGTAGAGCAGCCCGATCAGCTCGTCCTGCGCGCCCCGCTCCCTGGCGAGGTGCAGCACCCGGTGCATGTCGAAGGTGCTGCCGTGGTCGCGGCCCTCGGTGCGGTAGTCGAGCCCCTCGGCCGCGGCGTTCTCGCCGAGCCGGCGCTCGCCCTCGCGGGCCTGCTGCTCGCTCATGCCGTACTTGTTCATGAGCATTGGAAGGACCTGCCCGGTGTCGCCCTTGGCGCGGCCGGGGTCCAGCTCGAAGGAGCGGTGCACGACCTCGACGCCGTCGCGGTGCGGGAAGGCGGCGAGCGCCTTCTCGAAGCGGGCCTTGCCCACGTAGCACCAGGGGCAGGCGATGTCGCTCCAGATCTCGACGCGCATGTGTGGCTCTCTCCGGGTCGTGCGGTACGCGGGTGCGTGGCGGTCAGGCGGAGGGTGCCTCCGCCGACCGCTTCAACGCATGGCCGAAGCGGCTCATTCCCCTGCGGGCCACCCGGTGCCCCGCGCCCCCTCAGGAGCCGTCGCGCAGGCCCTTCGGCCCCTCGGGGCGGAACTCGATGTGGTCGTAGGTGACCAGGCAGCCCTCCCCCACCGGCGACTGCGCCATGAAGCCGACCAGGGCCGCGCCCGCCGACTCCTCGTCGCCCAGCGAGAAGATCCGCACGAACGTCCACCGCTCGCCGTCCGTGGAGGCGTGGAAGGCGAACGCCGAGCCCGTACGGCTGACGCGCAGCCAGGCGCTCGTGCCGTCCACCACGAAGGCGTTGGCGTCGTCGGAACGGCCGCGCGTCACGACCGTGCAGATCGTCGGTTCGTCCGGGGAGCGCTCCAGGCAGAGCTTGGCCCACTCCCGCTCCCCCACGTGCAGATAGAGCACGCCCGCGTCGAAGGGCGCCGCGAAGCCGACCGTGACGCGGGCGATGAGCTGGAAGTCGCCCTCCGGGGCGCCCAGCAGGCGGGGCGCGTCGGCGGCGGGGTCGAGCGCCTCGCCGGCCGGCGGCACGAACCGGTCCTGCCGTGCGCCCGCCCGGCCGGTGAGCACCCCGTCCCCGTACGACCAGTGCCCGTCGGGGCCGTAGCCGCGCAGGGCGAACGGGAGCTGGGGGAGGTCGATGTCCATGGGGTCAGTGTTCCAGGCGCCCGTCCACCCGCCTCGGCAGGCCCAGCGGATTGGCGTCGCGCAGCTCGGGCGGGAGCAGGGGCTCGGGGGTGCTCTGGTAGGCGACCGGGCGCAGCCAGCGCTCGATGGCGGTGCCGCCGACCGAGGTCGAGGTGGAGGTGGTGGCCGGGTAGGGGCCGCCGTGGTGCTGGGCGGGCGCGACGGCGACGCCCGTCGGCCAGCCGTCCACGAGGACGCGTCCCGCGAGCGGTGTCACCTCGGCGATGAGTGCGGCGCCGCGCGGGCTCACGCCCGCCGCCTCGTCGGAGGAGAGCTGCACGGTGGCCGTGAGGTTGCCGGGCAGCCGGGAGAGGACGGCGGTGATCTCCGCGTCGTCCCGGTAGCGGGCGACGACGGTGACCGGGCCGAAGCACTCCTCCAGGAGCAGATCGTGCTCGCCCCCGCCCGCGAGGCGCGCGGCGGGGACGGTGAAGAAGCCCGCGCTCACGGTGTGCTCGCCGCCCGCGCCGGGGGTGACGGGCGCGCTGACGTCCCGCAGGCCCGCGCGCGCACGCACCCCGGCGACGAAGTCGTCCCGCATCCGGTGGTCGAGGAGGACGCCGGCCTCGGTGTCGCTGACCGCCTCGGTCAGGGACTTCACGAGCCGGTCGCCGCCCGCGCCCTCGGGGGCGAGGACCAGGCCGGGCTTGACGCAGAACTGGCCGACGCCGAGCGTCATCGAGCCCGCGAGGCCGCCGCCGATCTCCTCGCCGCGCTCGGTGGCCGCGGCCTCGGTGACGACGACGGGGTTGAGGGAGCCGAGCTCGCCGTGGAAGGGGATCGGCACGGGCCGGGCCGCCGCCGCGTCGAAGAGGGCACGGCCGCCGCGGATGGAGCCGGTGAACCCGGCGCCCGCGACCAGCGGGTGGCCGACCAGTTCGACGCCCGCGTCGAAGCCGTGCACCAGGCCGACGACGCCCTCGGGGATGCCGTGCCGCGCCGCGGCCCTGCGCAGCACGGAGGCGGAGGCGTCGGGGTGGTCGATGACGACGCCGAGGAAGGCGCCCTCGTCGACGATGTCCGCGAAGGCGCGCAACTGGAAGCACGTGCGGGCCAGTTCGCCGGTGAGCCGGACCGGGCCGAGCGCGGTCTCCGCGTCCGCGGCCTCGACGAGGTGGTCCTTCGCCTCGTCGAGGAGTCCGGCCGCGCCGCGCAGGAAGGCGGCGCGCACCGCGCGGTCGGCCAGTGCGGGGGCCGCGGCACGGGCGGCCTGGACCGCCTGGTCGACCTCCTCGGCTGTGGCCTCCACCGCAACCTGCTCGCGCTGCTTCCCGGTTCGGGGGTCGACACTCCAGACTGGTGCTGCTGCCACCGCGGAATCCCTTTCCAGAGGTACGGCCGGACGTGCTGCCGTAGGTATGCCGCTCACCCGGGCTGTTCGATATGCTGAACACTGTCTCTGTCGATGAATGAGCGGGGACTTCGGAGACTATTTCTCGGCGAACTGAGGGGTCAAGGGCGATGTCGGCTGGCGAGACCGGAGGCGGCGCGCAGGTCAAGTCCGCCGTGCGGACGGTGGAATTGCTCGAATACTTCGCGGGCAGCCCCGGAATGCACTCCCTGGCGGCCGTCCAGGAGGCCGTGGGCTATCCCAAGTCGAGCCTCTACATGCTGCTGCGCACCCTGGTCGAGCTGGGCTGGGTGGAGACCGACGCCACCGGCACGCGGTACGGCATCGGGGTGCGCGCCCTGCTGGTCGGCACGTCGTACATCGACGGTGACGAGGTGGTGGCCGCGGCCAGGCCGACCCTGGACCGGCTCTCCGACGACACCACGGAGACCATTCACCTCGCGCGGCTCGACGGCACGAACGTCGTCTATCTCGCCACCCGTCAGTCCCAGCACTATCTGCGGCCCTTCACGCGGGTGGGCCGCAGGCTGCCCGCGCACTCCACCTCGCTCGGCAAGGCGCTGCTCGCCACCCACACCGACGAGCAGGTCCGCAAGATGCTCCCGGAGACGCTGCCCGCGCTCACCGAGCACACCATCACCGACCGCGAGAAGCTCATCGAGGAGCTGCGCGCGGTGCGCGAGCAGGGCTTCGCGGTGGACCGCGAGGAGAACACGCTGGGGCTGCGCTGCTTCGGCGTCGCGATCCCGTACCGCACCCCGGCGCGGGACGCCATCAGCTGCTCGGTGCCGGTGGCGCGGCTGACCCCGGCCCATGAACAGATGGTCAAGGACGCCCTGTTCGACGCGCGCGACCGGCTGACACTGGCGACTCGTAGGCTCTGACGCATGGATGTGTGTCTGCGCGAAGTCCACGACAGTGATCTGCCCGTCTTCTTCCGGCAGATGAGCGATCCCGAGTCCAGCCACATGGCGGCGTTCACACCCGAGGACCCCCTGGACAAGGACCGCTTCGACGCCCACTGGACCAAGATGCGGGGCTCGGCCGCGGTGGACGTGCGCACGGTCCTCGCGGACGGCGACGTGGTGGGCAACGCGGCGGTGTACGGCGAGCCGGGCGAGCGCGAGGTCACGTACTGGATCGACCGCGCCTACTGGGGCCGCGGTCTGGCCACGGCCGCCCTGCGTGAACTGCTCGCCCTGGTCCCCGAGCGCCCGCTCTACGCCCGCGCGGCGGCGGACAACGCGGCCTCGCGACGCGTCCTCGCGAAGTGCGGCTTCCGCGAGACGGCCCGCGAGAGGGGCTTCGCGGCGGCACGCGGGGCGGAGATCGACGAGGTGGTCCTGGTCCTGGACGCCGGTTGACGGCCCGGCCGCGCGGAGGCGGGGCGTGAGAGTCACCGGCACCGCCCTCTTCGGGCGCCGTGCACGCCGCCGGTGGATCCATCTGATCCTGGGTGGCGCGCTCGCCATGCCGTACGTCTTCGTCGGCTCCGTGGCCGTCGGACCGCTCCTCGGCGACGAGCAGGTCTTCGGCTCGCTCGCCGCCCAGCTCATCTCGTTCGCGGCGGGGCTGCCGCTCGCCGCCGTCACCGCGCTGTTCCCGCTGACCCGGCCGATGTCCGTGGCCGCCGCGCGGGCGCTGTGCGGGGTGCCGGACGACTCCCTCGCCGACGGGCCCGCCCGCTCGCGCGCGGCGCGGGGGCGCACCGTCGCCTGGTTCACGCTGCACCTCGGCCTGGGGGGCGTGATCAGCGGCATGTCGCTCGCGCTGCCGCCGTTCGCGGCGATGCTGATCGCACTGCCGTTCGTCCCCGCGCTGCGCGACACCGGCGCCGGTCTGCCCGCGGCCCTCGATGAGCCCTGGCTGCTCGCGCTCTGCCCGGCCGCCGGGGCCGCCGCGCTCGTGGCGCTCGCGGGGTGCGCCGCGGCGGCCGGCGGCCTGCTCGCGCGCTGGGCGCCCGAGTTGCTCGGCCCCACGCCCGCCGACCGCGTCGCGGCGGCCGAGCGCCGCGCCGCCGACCTGGCCGTGCGCAACCGGCTGGCCCGCGAGCTGCACGACTCGGTGGGTCACGCCCTGAGCGCCGTCACGCTCCAGGCGTCCGCGGCCCGCCGCGTCCTCGACCACGACCCGGAGTTCGTACGGGAGGCGCTCGCCGCCATCGAGGACACCACGCGGCGCACGGTCGGCGAGCTCGACGCGGTCCTCGGC
>NZ_JASKYR010000211.1:0-10927 GCF_041028215.1 Streptomyces flavofungini | reverse complement strand
CACCCCCAGATCCCCTACATCGGCCACGCCGGATGCCGTACGGGCGACGGCCCCCTCCGCCACCCCGCCCCGGGGGCCCGACGCATCTACGACATCCGCCACTACGGAGCCGAACCGAGCGGAGCCGCGTCGGACGCGGTCAAGGACGCGGCCCCCGCGATCAACCGTGCCCTCGCCGAGGCGGGCAGGCGCGGCGGCGGCACCGTACTCATCCCGCCCGGCACCTACCGCATCGACGACGCCCTCCGCATAGCCCACGACAACGTCATCCTCCGGGGCGCGGGCAGCGCCCGTACCACTCTCCTCGCGACCAGGAGCCTCACCGAGCTGATCGGCCCCTACGGCTCCCGCTACGGCGGTGACAAGTCGAGCTGGTCCTGGGCCGGAGGCCTCATCTGGCTCTGCCCGCAGGCCCGTTACGACGCGCTGCCCACCGCCATCAAGGCCAAGGCCTGGCCCTTCGAGGGCTGGACCGGCAACAGGCGCGACGAGTGGCGCACGCTGACCACGCTGGGCGAGGCCCGTCGTGGCTCCTGGTCCGTCCGCGTCGCGGAGACGTCCCGACTCCGCGCGGGAGACCTCGTACTCCTGCGGCTCTCCGACGACCCCGGCCACACCCTGCTCCAGCACATGGCGGGCGGCGGCGCGGGGCCGCGGGCGTACGTCTGGGACGACAAGACGAAGCTGACCTCCTACGTCCCCTACGAGTGGCCCGTAAGGATCGCCGCCGTCGACCGCCGCAAGCGCGAGGTCACCTTCGAGCGGCCCCTGCCGCTCGACGTACGCGCGGAGTGGGACCCCCGCCTCACCACCCACGTGAAGGCGCTGACCGGCTCCGGCGTCGAAGGGCTCACCCTGGAGGCCGTCGAGACGCCGCAGGGACCGCACCTCCTGGACAAGGGGTACAACGGCGTCACGTTCCAGTGCGCGTACGACTGCTGGGCCGACGACATCGTCGTGCGCCACATGGACAACGGCTTCGGTCTGGTCGCCGCGTCCGCCTGCACCCTGCGCCGCACGCGCGTGACGGGGCGCGGCTCGCACCACCCGTACTTCTGCCGGGAGGGCTCGCACGACAACCTGACCGAGGACTTCCGGATCGACGCCCGCACCACGCCCGCCCCGCCCGGCACCCAACTGCACGGCATCAACGTCGAAGGCCTCTCCTCCCACAACGTCTGGTCGCGCGGGCACATGGAGATGGGCACCTTCGACAGCCACCGCGGGATGCCGTTCGCGAACGTACGCACCGACATCACCGTCGAGAACAACGGACGCCACGGCGGTGACGCGAGCGCGGGCCCCCTCTTCGGTGCCCGCTTCACGCACTGGAACATCCGCGTCACCAACGAGCGCGCGGGCCTGATGAAGATCGACGGCCTGGCGCCCCACAGCGCCACGGTCGGGCTCAACACCGTCCGCGAGTTCGACCAGACCGACGTACCGGACTTCACGGGCGACCTGCACGCGCGCCTGGAGCTGTACGGCACTACGGACGCGGTACGGCCCCGGAATCTGCATGAGGCGCAGCGGGCGCTGCGGGTGCGACGGGCGTAACCGGCGTGACGGGCGTAACCGGTGTGACGGGCGAAGTCTCCGTAAGGGACGCCTCGGGCGCCTTCGCCCTGGGCTGTGTCTCCGGTGTCTCCGGTGTCTCCGCTGTCTCCTCGGCGGGCAGCCTCCGCATCAGCCCCCTGTACCCGAGCGCGGCCACCGTGCCGAGCACCGCGCACGCCGCCCACAGCCAGTCCGCGCCGAACCGGTCGATCGTGAGGCCGGACATCAGCGGGGCGACGAGCGCGGCCACCGACCACGACATCGTGTACATGCCCTGGTAGCGCCCGCGTCCGTGGACCGGGGAGAGCCGTACGACCAGGCCGGTCTGCGTCGGCGCGTTGACGATCTCGGCGAGCGTCCAGACGCAGACCGTCAGCGCGAAGACGCCGAGCGACCCGGCGAAGGCGGTGAGCCCGAAGCCGTAGCCCGCGATGACCGACGAGAGCACGAGGAGCCGTCGCGGGTCCCGGTGCTCGATGAAGCGGGTGACGGGGATCTGGAGGGCGACGATCAGTACGCCGTTCACGGCGATGGCGAGGCCGTAGTCGGCGGGCGTGAAACCGGCCTCGCCCATCGCGACCGGCAGCCCCACGGCCCCCTGCTGGAAGATCAGCGCGACGAGGAAGGACAGTCCGACGACGCCCATGAAGCGCCCGTCCCGCAGCACGGTGCCGAGCCCGCCCCGCGGTTCCGCCGCCTTTTCGAGCGCGGTGCGTACGGGCCGGGACTCCGGCAGCTTCACGAACACGACGATCGCGCAGGCCATGGTCATACCGGCCTCGATCAGGAACCCGGCGCGGTAGCTGTAGGAGGCGATGAACCCGGCACCGGCCGATGAGACGGCGAAGCCGAGGTTGATGGCCCAGTAGTTGAGCGAGAAGGCCCTTACCCGGTCCTCGGGCCGCACGATGTCCGCGATCATGGCCTGCACGGCGGGCCGCGAGGCGTTGCTCGCCATGCCGACGAGGAAGGCGACGCCCGCGATGGCCACCGGGTGCTGCACGAATCCGAGCACGGCCACGGAGACGGCCGTCGAGGCCTGCGCGATCAGCAGCGTGGGCCGCCGCCCGAGCCGGTCGGTCATGACGCCCGCGCCGAGCGAGGACACGACGCCGCCCAGCCCGTGCAGGGCGGCCACGAGTCCGGCGTACGAGGCGGAGTACCCGCGCTCCAGCGTCAGATAGAGCGCCATGAAGGTGGCGACGAAGGCTCCGAGCCGGTTGACCAGCGTGCTCGTCCACAGCCACCAGAAGGCGCGGGGCATCCCCGAGACGCTCTCGGTGACGGCACGTCTCATGGCGCTGACAGGCATGGCGATCCCCCGGAATGGCGTGAGTGGAGAGCTTGTGTAAGCGTCTCAGGCGGCATCGACACATTACGAGTGGCCGCTTTCGCCCTGCCAGTCAATTGACGACTTCCGTCAATGCTCGGGGTGCGCGTCAGGTCCGCCCTCCGTCCCGCGCCCGCGAGGTCCCGCGCCCGCGCGCGCGAGGCTCCCAGGGGTTCGATTACGCTCGGGGGCATGGCCGACGCACCGTACAAGCTGATCCTCCTCCGCCACGGCGAGAGCGAATGGAACGCGAAGAACCTGTTCACCGGCTGGGTGGACGTCAACCTCAACGAGAAGGGCGAGAAGGAGGCGGTCCGCGGCGGTGAGCTGCTCAAGGACGCCGGCCTGCTGCCCGACGTGGTCCACACGTCCCTCCAGAAGCGCGCGATCCGCACCGCGCAGCTCGCCCTGGAGTCGGCCGACCGCCACTGGATCCCGGTCCACCGCTCCTGGCGCCTGAACGAGCGCCACTACGGTGCCCTCCAGGGCAAGGACAAGGCGCAGACGCTCGCCGAGTTCGGCGAGGAGCAGTTCATGCTGTGGCGCCGCTCGTACGACACCCCGCCGCCGCCGCTGGACCGCGACGCGGAGTACTCCCAGTTCTCCGACCCGCGCTACGCCACGCTCCCCCCGGAGCTGCGCCCGCAGACGGAGTGCCTGAAGGACGTCGTCGTCCGCATGCTCCCGTACTGGTTCGACGGCATCGTCCCCGACCTCCTGACCGGCCGCACGGTCCTGGTCGCCGCCCACGGCAACAGCCTCCGCGCCCTGGTCAAGCACCTGGACGGCATCTCCGACGCCGACATCGCGGGCCTGAACATCCCCACGGGCATCCCGCTCTCCTACGAACTCGACGCGGAGTTCAAGCCCCTGAACCCGGGCGGCACCTACCTCGACCCGGACGCGGCGAAGGCGGCGATCGAGGCGGTCAAGAACCAGGGCAAGAAGAAGTAGCTTTTGTGATCATGCCTCCCACCTGCGCATACGGCGCGGATGGGAGGCATCTTCATGCGCTGGCACCTGGCGGCGTGTACCGCCGTAGGAGGACATAGGGTTCTGCCCCGTGCCCCAGCTTGAGATTTCCGATCTGATCACGGCGGTGGATCCGCGCAGTGGTCACCGGGTCCCCGTCCGGCGTGCCGAGGTGATCCAGCAGCTCCGTGCGAGCGGGGACGAGCGTGCGGTGCGGATCGTCGCCGGGTTGCCCGTGGACCGGGACGGTGTGCTCGACCCGTGTGCCGTGGACCGCCTGCTCATCCGCGTGCACACCGAGCTCCAGCGCCTGAGTGAGGAACTGCGGATCGGTGAACGGCTGGTGCATCTGCTCGGCCCTCTCTTCACCGCGATCCGGCAGACCACCGGGCTGCCCGGTCCATACCGCCTGGTCGACGTCGGTTGCGGTCTGGGCTATCTCGTCCGTCGGCTGGCGGCCACCGGTGCCCTCGGTGGGGAGGTCGAGCTGGTGGGGGTCGACCTCGACGCCGCGCTGGTCGGCGAGGCGGACCGCCTTGCCCGGGCGGAGGGGCTCGACTGCCGATTCGTCCGGGGCAACGCCTTCGACCTGCCGCAGGTCGCGACCGTCTACGTCTCCACCGGCGTGCTGCACCATTTCCGTGGTCCCGCGCTGGCCGAGTTCTTCCGGGCCCAGGGCGCCTCACCGGCGCATGCCTTCTGCCACTTCGACATCGCCGCGACCCCCCTCGCGCCCCTCGGCGCCTGGATGTTCCACCGTGCCCGGATGCGCGATCCGCTCGGCCGCCACGACGGCGTCGTCTCCGCGCGGCGCGCGCACAGCGACGAGACACTGCTGCGCTCCGCCGCGGTGCCCGGCATCCGCGCGCTGCTGTACGAGCCGCGCGGCACGGCGAACCCGTTCTGCACGACGGTGCGCCCGGTCATCGGTGTGCGCCCGCACCTGGAGGCGCCGCTTCGCCGCGCCCTCGGGCGGGACGCGCGCCGCCTGGTCGGCCCGGAACGCCTCGCCGGGACCGGCCGATGACGCCCGCCATACCGCTCGTACTCCTCGGTCTGGTCGACGCGGCGTTCAGCGGCTTCCGCGCCTACGCGGGCAGCGACGCCCGCATCCGCAGACAACGGGCGACCGTCCGAGCCGCCCTGCGCGGACTGGCCGTCGGGTCCGTCCTGTTGCTCGCCTCCGCGCTGACCGCCGCCCTCCTGCTGCTGACCGCACGCGACCGGGCACGGACCTACGACACCCTGACCGCCGGCGGCCTCGGCTACCTGCTCCCGCTCACTATCTACGCCATCGCCGTACTCGTCTCGCTCGCCGCCTACTTCACCCTGCCCTTCCGCGCAGGCACCCTCGCGATGGTCATCGGCCTCGGCCCGCTGACCCTGCTGCGCCCGCTGGTGATTGTCGCGGCCTGCCTCGGCGCGGCCCTCGGTGGCGGCGGACCCGCCCTACTGATCGGCGCGACCGCAGGCGCCGCCGTACTGTGCGTCGAACCTGCGGTGCATCGGCGCTGGTACCGCCCCACGCGGTGAAGGGCCCGGGCGAAGCCGTGCAGTTGCCACCGCGCGCCGCGCAGGCAAGACGTCCCTAGACGCCGCCTCGTCTGCGATTACGACGTCGAGGCGTAACGCCCACCCGGCCCCCGGGCGGTGCCCGACGCAATTGATCAAGCCGTCACACCGCCCCCTGAAGAGCCGACGTCACTGCCAGAAGATCTCCTCCACCACGATCTGCGGGTCGTCCGCGCGGTGCATGAAGATGTATCGGAGCCAACCGCGGTAGGTGTCGAAGTACAGGACGCGAGGGCCCTTGGGGCTGGTGGAGCGGGCCGGTTCCACGCGCATCGTGGGCGGTAGTTCGGCGTCGGCTTCGATGCCGCGGATGTAGGGGTCCTTGGCTGTCACCAGTTCGGCCCGTGCCGCGTCGACGATCTTCCGTACATGCTCCGGCAGGGCGTCGCGCGCGGCCTGCGCCTTGAGTGCCCAGTCCATCTGCCAGGGCGGCCCCATGAACCCGCCGTCGCTCACCGGCCAGGCTCCGTGCGGGCGGCCATGTGGCGGATGTTGGAGGCTTCCTCCAGGAGCTTCTTGCCCTCGGCGAGGTCCGTGGCCTCGGTGGCGCGCGCTTCGAGGTCGGTCAGGTGGGCGCTGAGGTGCGGGTCGCGGGCGATCGCGTACTCGCCCCACCAGCGAGCCAGGAACGCGGGCACGGGCCCGAGGTCGAAGGAGTCGGCGATCGCCCGCTTCCAGTGCGCGTCGAAGTCACCGAGCAACTGCGGGGCGTGCTGGACCATGGCTTCGCGGAGTGCCTTGGGGGTTCTCTCCGGCATGGGAGGGATGCCCGGTGAGTCACTGGCAGCAGTACTCAATGCTCTGTCCTCCGTCGCCTCCACCGGCCCACGCCGCTCCGTCCCGGAGCCTACCTTCGTCGGTCCGGGCCGCGCGGAGGTTCCTGCCGCCCCTGCCGGAACCGGAACGTCAGGGCGTCCCGGACTCCGTGATGCCCTGGGCCGCGCTCCCCACCACGTCCAGGATCCACTGGCCGAATGCCGTAGGGGCTATCAGGACACCGAAGACCAGGACGATGAGTACCGTCATCTTCTCGTCCGCCCGGCTCCTGGCCTGCGTGCGTCTGCGCAGGCGCAGGATGATGATCACGGCAAGCAGAACCGCCACATTGATCGTCAGAACCATCGGCCAGACCCCCCTCGGACGACGACGTCCCAGCCTTCTTGTGTAGCTGCGAACGACTTTGAGTGGCAGGTCTGTTACGTACGGTTGGCAGTAATGCGTCTATGTGCGGCCGAATCGGCACGTGCGGGGTGGGTATGACAGGGGCCAGGAATCGGGCCGCCAAGCGGGCCGCCCCGGCACACGCAGGCACGGGCACGCGCGTGTGCGCCGTTGATGCGCCCGCCCCGCCGGGCATGCAATGGGGAGGTACGCCCCTGCCGTACGCCTTCGAAAAGGAGCTCCCATGGCCGAGTCCCGCAAGAATCAGACCGTCCCCGAGCCGTCGGCCGACACCCCGGGCCTGCCGAGGCTCGTGCTGCTCGGTGCCTGCGGCTGCGGCTCCGGTTGCAGCTGCGGCTGCCAGTCCGGCGGAAGCTGCCAGTGCGGCGGAAGCTGCGGCTGACCCCCGGCCGACGCGCCCCGCACGGGCCCCCGGCCGACGCGCCCCGCACGGACCTGACCCCGTGCGGGGCGCGTCGCCCCACGGCGTGCAGCCGGAGCAGGCGAACGGGGCTACGCCCCCTCCACCGGCGTCCCCGCGGGCTGGATCTCGTCCGCGTGTTCGCCCGTCACCAGGTACACGACCCGCTTCGCCACCGAGACCGCGTGGTCCGCGAAGCGCTCGTAGTAACGGCCGAGCAGGGTCACGTCGACAGCCGTCTCGATGCCGTGCTTCCAGCGGTCGTCCATCAGGTGCTGGAAGAGCGTGCGGTGGAGCTGGTCCATCTCGTCGTCGTCCTGTTCGAGCTGGAGCGCGAGATCGACGTCCTTGGTGATGATGACCTCCGCCGCCTTCGCCATCAGGCGCTGCGCGAGCTGGCCCATCTCCAGGATCGTGGCGTGCAGGTCCCGCGGCACCGCCGAGTCGGGGAAGCGCAGCCGGGCGAGCTTCGCCACGTGCTGGGCCAGGTCGCCCGAGCGCTCCAGGTCGGCGCTCATCCGCAGCGACGTGACGACGATGCGCAGATCGGTGGCGACCGGCTGCTGCCGCGCCAGCAGGGCTATCGCACGCGCCTCCAGGTCGTGCTGAAGATCGTCGACCTTCTGGTCGGCGGCGATGACGCTCTCCGCCATCTTCAGGTCGGCGTCGAGCATGGCCGTCGTGGCGCGCCCGATCGCGGACCCGACCAGACGGGCCATTTCGACCAGGCCGTCGCCGATCGAGTCAAGTTCCTCGTGGTACGCGTCCCGCATGTGGCTGTCCCTCTCTAGTACGTCTCGGGGGTCCCAGAACGTCTCAGGGTCTGGCCCCACGCTCCCACGGTGTGGCCTGGACGCGTCCGTTACCGGCACCCCGCGTGAACCGCCCCCGTCATCAAGGTGAACTGTGGGAGACGGACGGCGGCCCTTCCGCCGCGCTCCCCACCAGCACCTCCGGAGGAAATGAACCAGTGCCGTCCCCACGGTGAACTCTGGGCGACGAGTGTTCGAGGCGGCCCCCGTTCGGCTGTGGACGACACCTGACCGGCGCATAACCTGGACGCATGGACGTGAACGCGGCGGTCGCCGCAGCGGCAGCGATCGCCGGAGTGTGCACCGGCGTCATCGCCATGCTGGCGTTTCGCTGGAGCGAGCGCGACCAGAAACGCCCCACCCGGACCTCCCTGCACACTGACCCCGTACTGCCGCCCGGCGTCGACACGGTCCTCTCCGTGCTGCGCTCGTCCGCCGTCGTCCTCGACGAGGCCGACAGCGTGGTCAAGGCCAGCTCGGCGGCGTACGCCCTCGGCCTCGTGCGCGGCGGCAAGCTCGCCGTCGACCCGATGCTCCAGATGGCCCGCGACACCCGTCGTGACGGAGAGATACGACAGGTCGAGCTGGACCTGCCCCGGCGCGGCACCGGCCGCGGCGAGGCCCTCGCGGTCTCCGCCCGGGTGGCGCCGCTCGGCTCCCGGCTCGTGCTGCTCCTGGTCGAGGACCTCACGGAGGCCCGCCGCATCGAGGCGGTACGCCGCGACTTCGTCGCCAATGTGAGCCATGAGCTGAAGACGCCGGTCGGCGCCCTCTCGCTGCTCTCCGAAGCGGTCATGGACGCCTCCGACGACCCCGAGGCCGTCGAGCGCTTCGCGGGCCGCATGCAGGTAGAGGCGACCCGTCTGACCAGCCTCGTCCAGGAGCTCATCGACCTCTCCCGGGTCCAGAACGACGACCCGCTGGAGGACGCGGAGCCGGTCCGCGTCGACGAGCTGGTGGCGGAGGCGATGGACCGCAGCAGGCACCAGGCCTCGCACAAGCAGATCACCATGGCGGCCGGGGGGACCGCGGAGCTCCAGATCTGGGGCAACCGCGGCCAGCTCGCCGCCGCCCTCGGCAACCTCGTCGAGAACGCGGTGAACTACAGCCCCGCCCGCACCCGCGTCGGCATAGCCGCCCGCCGGGTCACGGCACCCGGGGGCGACATGATCGAGGTGGCCGTCACCGACCAGGGCATCGGCATCTCCGACAAGGACAAGGAGCGCATCTTCGAGCGCTTCTACCGCGTCGACCCGGCCCGCTCGCGGGCCACCGGCGGTACGGGCCTCGGCCTCGCCATCGTCAAGCACGTGGCCGCCTCGCACGGCGGGGAGGTCACGGTGTGGAGCTCCGAGGGTCAGGGCTCCACGTTCACCCTGCGGCTGCCCGAAGCGGCCGCGCACCGCGACCGCGGAACCGGTCACGGCGGCGGACTCGACCGCGAGACGGTCCCCCCCGACGAGACCACCACGTACGAACCCATTCCAGCCCCGGAGGTCCTTCCGTGACCCGAGTGCTCGTCGTCGAGGACGAGGAATCCTTCAGCGACGCTCTGTCCTACATGCTCCGCAAGGAGGGCTTCGAAGTCGCCATCGCGGCGACCGGCCCGGACGGACTCGACGAATTCGAGCGCAACGGCGCCGACCTCGTCCTGCTCGACCTGATGCTGCCCGGCCTGCCCGGCACCGAGGTCTGCCGTCAGCTCCGCGGCCGCTCCAACGTGCCGGTGATCATGGTCACCGCCAAGGACAGCGAGATCGACAAGGTGGTGGGCCTGGAAATAGGGGCCGACGACTATGTCACCAAGCCGTTCTCCTCGCGGGAGCTGGTCGCCCGCATCCGCGCGGTCCTGCGCCGCCGCGGCGAGCCCGAGGAGGTCGCGCCGCAGGCCCTGGAGGCGGGCCCGGTCCGCATGGACGTGGACCGCCACGTGGTGACGGTCTCCGGCTCCAAGGTCGATCTGCCGCTCAAGGAGTTCGACCTCCTGGAGATGCTGCTGCGCAACGCGGGCCGCGTCCTGACCCGTATGCAGCTGATCGACCGCGTCTGGGGCGCGGACTACGTGGGGGACACCAAGACCCTCGACGTGCACGTCAAGCGCCTGCGCGCCAAGATCGAGCCGGACCCGGGCGCCCCGCGCTACCTGGTCACGGTCCGTGGCCTCGGCTACAAGTTCGAGCCGTAGACCGGACAGCGGCACCGGGCTCCCCAGGGAGCACGGAAGGGCGGGACCCGGGTCCGGGTCCCGCCCTTCCGTCTGACTGAGCCTCGTCCGGCCTCGGCCGAGCGCCCGGGTCAGTGCTGCGTGTCGGCGCCCGCGTCGTCCGAGCCCTGGTCGCCGGTGCCGCTGCCGTTGGCGGAGGCGGACGAGTCGGGGCCCTCCGCGGCGCCGTCCTGGCCGTTCCGGCCCTCGGCGGCCTGGTTCTCGCCCTGGCCCTCGCCCTCGGGCCTGCCGCTCTCACCGTCGGACGGCTTGCCCGAGTTGCCCGCCGACGGCTTGCCGGAGTCGGACGGCTTGGCCTCGGGCGACTGCGGGACCTGGGTCGGGCCCCACTTGCTGAAGTAGCTCTCGGCGGGCACGACGAACGCCTGGAGCCGCACGTCACCCGTCTTGCTGAAGGCGAAGGTGACCCGCTGCGCGTTGCCGTCCTTGACGGCGTCGCGGCTGCTGGGCAGGACGGCGGAGGCGTTGTCCTTGCCGCCGATGACGACGGAGCCGCCGGCGGGGATCGTCAGCGGGCCGTTCGCCTTGGACTTCTTGTCGTCCTTGGCGGCGGTGATCTTCGCCTTCTTGCCGGTGCCGTCGACCGTGATCGAGTCGAGGGTCTGGTCGGACGAGCCGGAGTTGAAGACCGTCGCGGAGACCACGGCGGGCCCCTTGGACTTCAGGTCGGGCTGCGTGATGACCATGGCGTTCTGGATCTTGATGTCGCCGACGGAGGTCGCCGCGTTGTCCGGCTTGACCTCCAGCGTCTGAGCGTCGTTGCCCGCGCCGCACGCGGCGAGCGAGGCAAGCGAGAACGCGATGGCGGTGGCGGCGATGGCGCCGCGTCGAAGGCTGCGGCTCACGGCGGCGGCAACTCCTTGGGCGAGAGGTACGGG
>NZ_JASKYR010000210.1:0-12238 GCF_041028215.1 Streptomyces flavofungini | reverse complement strand
GGGGGAGAATGACGACCTTGCCCGCGACCGTGCGGGATTCGGCGAGTGCGAGGGCGGCGGCGGTCTCGCCGAGGGCGAAGGTGGCGGCGATCTGGGGGACGAGGGTGCCCTCGGCGACCAGGCGCAGGACCTCGGTGAGGTCGTCGCTCATGCGCTGCTGCCACACCTTCTGGTTGCGGCGCTTGCCTGCCCAGAGGTTGTAGAAGTGGGCGGCCTTGCCGTTGGGCAGGGCGTTCCAGGTGGAGAGCCGGGCGAACAGCTTCAGGACCGGGAGCTGGGAGTTGCCCTGTTCGTCCTTGGTGGCGGCGCTGCCGTAGGAGACGAGGGTGCCGCCTCGGCGCAGGAGTTGCCAGGACCGCGTGATGGCGGCGCCGCCGACGTGGTCGAAGACGGCGTCGACGCCGCCGGGGGCGAGTTCGCGGATGCGGGCGTACAGGTCGGGGTCATGGTAGTCGAGCGGGGTGGCGCCGAGTTCGCGGACGAGGTCGTGGTGGCGGGGCGAGGCGGTGCCGATCACGGTGAGTCCGGCGTGCCGGGCGAGCTGGACGAGGGTGGAGCCGACGCCGCCGTTGGCACCCAGGACGACGACCGTCTGCCCTCTGCGGACCGCCGCGACGCGGTGCAGCATCTGCCAGGCGGTGACGCCGTTGACGACGACGGTTTCGGCGGCGGCGGGGTCGACCTCTGCGGGCACGGGCATCAGATCGGCGGCGTCGAGCAGCAGGTGGCTGGCCCAGGCGCCGGTCTTGGTGATGGCGGCGAAGCGGCGTCCGACGAGGGCGGGGTCCGCCTGCGGGCCGGTGGCGGTGACGGTGCCGACCAGGTCGTAGCCGGGCACGAAGGGGAAGGGGGGCTGGTCGTAGTACTTGCCGCGCCGCATCTGCTGCTCGGCGAAGCAGACGCCCGTCGCCTCCATCCGCAGCACGACCTGGCCGTCGGCGGGGGCGGGGAGGTCGTTCGTCCGCAGGTGCAGGCCGTCCGGCTCCACCTGGCCGGGCAGGACGATCTCGGTGACGGAGGTGGTGGTGCTGGTCATGGCTGCCCCTGAGGTTTCGACTGTGCGCTTACAGGCGTAAGGCTATGCGCGTTAATTCAAATCCCACAAGGGCTGACGGAGGTAAACTTACGGCGTTAGGTGATGGCGTGGAGGTCCAAGGATGCCGACCGGGGCGGTCCAGCCCGCGCACGCCGACCCATATCTACGCAGGTCACAGGCACATAAGAGGGAAGGCGGTGCAGACGGGACCCCGGGGAGGGCCTAACATCCTTAAGCTTGTCCGCGTAAGATTACGAACATGAGCGATACCGACGTGACGAGTCAGGACACACCCCCGCAAGTGACCCGCGTACGCAATCGTCGAGGCGAAGGCGGTCGGCTGCGGGAGGACATCCTCGATGCCGCCTCCGCGCTCCTGGACGAGACCGGCGACGAGCGGGCGATCACCCTGCGCTCGGTCGCCCGCAAGGTCGGCATCGCCGCCCCGTCGATCTACCGGCACTTCCCCGACCAGCCGGCCATCATGCTGGCCGTCGTGGAACGCGAGTTCGCCGCGCTCGCCGACCACCTGCGCGACGTGGCCCAGAACGCCGGTGACGATCCGCGGGACCGGCTGTACGCGCTCGGCCGCGCCTATCTTCGCTACGCGCAGGACCACCCCGGCCGCTACCGCACCATGTTCGGCGGCCTGTGGATGCCGACCTTGGGCGACACTTCCCTGACGCAGGAGCAGCTCACCGACCTCGGCGCGTCGGCCATACGGGTCCTGGCCGACGCCCTCGCCGACTGTGTCGCCGCGGGTCAGTCGACGGTCACCGACCCGGAACTGGACGCGGTCACCCTCTGGGTCTCCATGCACGGCCTCGCGCACCAGTACACCGTCATCCGCGTCTTCCCCTGGCCCGCGGAGAACGTCGCCGACGCCATCATCGCCAGGGTGGCCAAGCTGACCGACGCGTAGCCGGTGGGGGCGTCGGGCAGGTGGGCGCGCATGTCGATGTTGCACAACTCGGCCAGGATGTCAGCGTATTCGCGGCGCACGCGCTGAACCGCTGTCCGGCGAAGGAAATGACCTAGCGTGCTGCCCATGACTATTCCAACCGTCGGCGCGACCGACGCCCATACCGTCCGCACGGAAGACAATCACCGGTGACATCCGGCATACGCATCACTTGGACACTGACGGGTTCCGGGTGGGCCGACTGCACCCTCGAAGGTCACCAGGAGAAGGCCGAGCTCACCGCGTCCTACATCACCAGCGCGCCGGAAGATCTCCTGACAGCCGTGGCCCGGCTCGTCGCGGGCGAGACGGAGACCCGTGCCCAGGTCGAGGCCGAGCCGACCGCGTACCGATGGATCTTCTACCGTGAAGGCACGGACACCTGGACCCGCGTGCTGGAACTGCGTGACAGCAGCGAGCACGACAACAGGGGAACCGAGATCTGGTCCTGTCAGCTCGGCATCGACCAGCTCGCCCGCGCCGTGATCCGCTGCTTCGACGAGGTCGCGCAGACCTATGGCGAGAGCGGCTACCGAGGCAAGTGGGGCGAACACTTCCCACGAGCCGAACTCGAAGCACTCAGACGACTCTGGCACGCTCACCGCCGCAACGAGGAGTGAGCCCGCTCGTTCCTAGAACCCCCGCCCGGCCACTACCGCCCGAACGACTCCCCCTGATCGGCACCGCCATCGTGCGGCCGTGCCTGGGCCGGGCCGGGGTCAGGCTAGCGGGCGGAGTTCTGCGCGTGGAGTGTGAAGGCCCGTAGGACGAGGGCGGTTTCCATCGCGCACAGCGTCACGCCGAGGGCGGCGTGCGCGGCGAGTGAGCTCTCCAGGCCCAGGAAGGTCTGGGTGAACGTGGCCAGCACGATGGCGATGGTGGCCTTCAGCGGCCACGTCAGCCAGCGGTTGCGGCGCCACAACAGAATGGCGGCCACGACTTGGAGGCATACCAGGAGCTCGAAGACGTAGGCGTTGAAGCCGTGCGGGTCGATCGAATCGACGTCTCCGTTCAGGTGCATCCCGGCGAGCAGGCCCTGTACCACCGTCTCCAGGCAGGCGAGGACGGCCACGACCCGCAGCAGCTTCACCGTGCCGCCACGACCGTCCACCGCTCGGGCCGCCACACTCGGCGCCGTAGCCGTATCCGTAGCCGTATCCGTAGCCGTGCCCGATCCGGCCTCGGAAGGTGCGTCCTCGGGAGAGATGCCTTGCATCGAAGTCCCCATTTCCTTCCCTGTAGCCTGTCCGCCGTCCGCCGCCTCGTACGTGATACCGCTCGGCCCACTCAGGGCTGAGTGGTGAGCCACTCCTGGAAGGTGGGGCCCGCGAGCTTGGCGTGCGGGCCGGGCAGGAATCCGCCGGCCGCCGCGATCTCGGCGTCGGGAATGCCGGAACCGTCGGCCTCGACGACCTTGATGCCGCGGCGGGCGCCGAGGAGCTTGGCCGCCTCGGCCATGGTCTCCCTGCGGGGACCGGCGATCTCGGGGACCGGTGCGCCGGGACCCGCCTGGGCGGGCGCGTCGTGGTCCCAGCTCGACCAGCGTTTCGGCCACGGTGCGGCAGGCCACGAGCTGGGTGGGCAGGGCCGGGATGTAGGCGACACCGCCCTGCTGCCAGTCCAGAAGCTGGCCGACGAACTCATGGAACTGCGCGGCCCGCAGGATAAGAGCGGGCAGCGGGCCGGACAGGTGGGCCTCCTCGTGCACCTGCTGGGCCGCGACGAAACCGGCGGTGGCCTTGTCGGCGCCGATGATGGATACGGCGGCGATCCGGCCGACTCCCGCGTCCCGGCCGGCCCTGTGCAGGTTGCGGGTGGCGGTGCGGAAGAACTCCGTGGCGGCTTCCTGGTCGGAGGCGTTCCATGACGCGACGTCAATGATGACGTCGGCCCCGGCGAGCGCCTCGGCCAGGCCCTCGCCGGTGATGATGTCGACGCCGGTGGCGCGGGACATCGGCGTCACCTCGTGCCCCCGTTCCGCGAGGACGTCCACGACGTGGCGTCCCAGCCGCCCGGTCGCCCCTGCCACTGCGAACTTGCGGATACTCATGTTCCCTGCCCTTCTGGCGCGGTCTTCGGCCGCATACGACCTGACGACGACGAGACGCCGACGCGCCCTCCCCCGTAACAGACCCGGCCCGTGTGACATGGGCCACCGAGGGGACGGTGTTACGGAACGGCCGGGTATGGCGTCCAGTGCTCGGAGCAGAGCTGGGAGCCGGGAACCAACAGGCAGGAGTCGGCCATGAGTGAGAGCAGCGAACGAGCCACGGACGCGGCCGGGCCACTCGGCCATGCCGGGCGCGGGGAGTCGGTGGCCTCCGCCACCGAGGTGTTCGTCGCCCATCGCAACCTGCTGTTCACCGTCGCCTACGAGATGCTCGGCTCGGCCGCCGACGCCGAGGACGTCCTGCAGGAGACCTGGCTGCGCTGGGTGGGTGTCGACCGCGACACCGTCCGGGAGGAACGCGCCTATCTGGTGCGGATCATCACCCGCCAGGCACTGGACCGGATGCGCGCGCTCCGGCGGCGCAAGGAGTCCTACGTCGGTCCATGGCTGCCCGAACCGATACTGACCGCGCCGGACGTGGCCGATGACGTCGAACTGGCCGACAGCGTCTCGATGGCGATGCTGCTGGTCCTCGAGACGCTCACGCCGGTCGAACGGGCGGTCTTCGTGCTGCGCGAGGTCTTCGCACTCGACTACGACGAGATCGCCGAGGCCGTCGGCAGGAGTTCCGCCGCGGTCCGCCAGCTCGCCTACCGGGCCCGGTGCCACGTCGCCGCACGTCGGCCACGTGGCACCGTCACCCCCGCCGAGACGCGAGCCGCGCTCCGCGCCTTTCAGCGAGCCGTCGAGACCGGCGAGTTGCAGTCCCTGCTCGACATCCTCGCGCCGGACGTCGTCGCCCTCAGCGATGGCGGCGGAGTCCGGCACGCCCTGCTGCGGCCCGTCGTGGGCGTGGACAAGGTGGCCCGCCTGCTGGAAGGCGGCTGGTGGCAGCGTGACGCGGAGAGGTCGGTCGAACCGGTCCAGATCAACGGCGGTCCGGGGCTGCTCGTCCGGGTCGACGGAGAGATCGACGGCGTGGTGGCCGTACAGGTGGTGAACGGCTGGGTCACCGGGGCCTACCACGTCCGCAATCCCGAGAAACTGTCGCGCGTGACGCGACGGACCGCCGTCAGCCTCACATGATGTGACGGACCGCCGTCAGCCTCACGTCACGCGGCAGACCGCCGTCAGCCGCTTGCCCGCTCAACCGCCGCCCCCTGGGCCTGCACGGTGCTGTCGAGTACCTCGCGCAGTCGATGGGCGAACTCGTCCGGTTTACCGGGGTAGCCGAACTCGCCGTCGCAGAATCCGCCGTGGTGGCTCGGGAACACGGTCACCCGTTGCCCGAGCAGCTCGGCGGTCGCGACGGAGGTGCGTCCGGTCTGCACGTTCAGGGACTCCTCGCCCACCGCGATCACCACGCGGGTCGGTGCGGCGGCGATCGCGTCGACGTCCGGCCGGTAGCCGCTGACCGCCCATGACCGGTCGGACAGCAGCGGATCATCGCGCGATCCGTCATCTTCCGTGGGCATTCCGATCGCGGCGGGATCGGCCGGTGGCCGTGCGAAGTACGCGTCGGTGAATTCGCCCTCCCACGAGGTCATGGCTACGAACGCGGCCATCCCGGCTCCCCATCCGCGCTCCTCGTATGCGGCGCGCACACCGTCTCGCGCCCGCACGGCCGCCGGACCGTCCGGTGTGAGGGTGATGAGCGGTGGCTCGTGCGCGATCAGAGTGGTCACATCCGCGGGGTACGCCGCCACGACCGCCAGCGCGGTCACCGCTCCGCCGCTGCTGGCGAACATCTCCACAGGACCGGCCCCGAGGGCGTCGATGACGGCGTGCACATCGTCGGCCTGGACCAGCGGCGTGTGGTCCACCCGACCGTCCTTACGGGCGCTGCGCCCGAGCCCGCGGGGATCGTAGGTGACAACGGTCCGCTGGGGGAAGCGCGCGGCGAGCGCGGCGAAGCCGGTGGCGTCCATGGGCTGCCCGATCATGAACAACGGCGGACGTCCATCCGTGGGCGGCAACGGCCCGCGAACGTCGTAGACGAGGTCCGCGCCGCTTGTCTCAAGCGTGTGGGTTTCCATACCCGTGAAGACCGCTCCCGCCCCGAAAACTCATCGGAGGGCGGCGGGTGGGCGTGCCCCGCCCTGCACGGACCTCGCCAGAACCACGCCCTCCGGCGCCGCGCCCCGGCTTTCGAAGGACCCGCAGCGCCCCGGGCGCGGCTCCGGCGGGTGTATCAGCGCGCCACGCGCCAGGTGAGCTTCTTGGTCAGGAGCTTGCGCAACGCCGGATCGCGGACCGCCTTGGTGGCGTCCGTGCCCCGCACCGAGACGGTGTGGGCGCGGCCGTCGGCCGGTACGCCCAGGTCACGGGGCGTCATGGCGGCCTCGTCGCGGCCCTTGTCGGTCGCGTGGCCGTCGACGTACCAGCGCAGTTGGATCTTCTTGCCCGCCTCGACGGTGACGCGCTGGGTGCGGCGCACCGCCGTGCTCGTGGGGGTGGTGGCGGTGAGCACCGACGCGTGCCGGTGGAAGCCCGCGATCATGGCCTCGCGTCCGGGCAGGTTGAACTCGCTGCCCAGGGTCCGCATGATCGAGTTGTCCGTGGGCCGGTAGATGCCGCGCGGGTAGTAGCCACCGCCGCGGTAGGCACCCACGGTGCCGCCGTCGGGGGAGGTCTGGCCCATCCAGCGGTACCACTTCTTCTTCTGCGCGGTCAGCTGGGCCGCCTTGAGCTTGCTGATGTTGGACTCCCACGGCTCGGCGCCGCCGTAGGTGCCGTAGTCGTCGTACCAGTACTCGTCGGCCAGCTTGCCCAGGGAGTGGCCGGTCTCGTGCACGACGATCTGTGAGGAGTCGGGGTTGTCCGAGGACGCGGTGGCGATGCCGTCGTATCCCGAGGAGGAGACGATGTTTTCGTTGTAGCCGGCACCGCCGTATTTGGTGGAGTTCGCAAGGACGATCACCAAGTCGGCGTCGGCCGCCTTGCTCGCGTACGCGTCGACCTTCTCGGGGTTGACGCACAGCAGACGCTCGACGTTGTCGCAGAAGAACGACGAGCCGAGCGCGGTCCGCTTGCTCGTGCCGTAGTCCGGATCGCCTCCGACACCGGACTGCGGTGAGTGGGCCTCGACGGCCCAGACGTTGAACTGCTTCTTGTACGTGTGGTACGGCTCGACGGCGGAGACCTCCTTCCACTTCCTGCGCACGTCGGTCAGGAAGTCGTCCTGCTGGGACTTGGTGTAGCCGTCGCCGATGAACACCACGTCGGCCTTCGAGCCGACCGGGCCGTTCTTGACGAGCGACACGACTTTGCCGTCGCCTGCGACGGCCGAGCGCTGTCTGGCGTTCAGGGGCGCCGGGACGGGGACCTCGGTGTGCCGCGGATGGCTGTGGGGACCGTTGAAGTACTCGACGCGCTGTCGCGGCCCGTCGGAGCGGGAGGGCGTGACGGAGAGCGTGGTGCCCGGTCCGGTGTCGGGGGTGCTGTCCGCGGCGGTGGCACCGCCGACGCCGGTGAGGCTTGCCGCGACGACCGCCATGCCCGAGGCGACAGCGATCTGCAGACGACGCGTGCCTCTGCCCGCTCCGCTCCCCTCACGTCTTGTCCGCGGGGATATGCCGGGCCTTGAGCTCCGCATGAGGGTCCTACCTTCTGGCAGCGGCGGCCGACTGGCCGCGAGTGAGCGAGTGGGTGCGTACGGGTACGCGGGAGTACGTGATGGACCCACCCTGAACTGCGGCGCTTACGTTTCGCTGCCGCTCGGCTAACGCGCCGGTGACGCGGTGAGACATGACGCGGACCGGTTGAGGCGCCGAGCGCCCCGGCACCGCATGTCCCCGCACCCGTGGTCCTGTGCGACATTCGAGCGATAACATGCCGCGATGGAGAGAAGCCTGAGCAAGGGCGACGGGTGCGAACTGCCCGCCACGGCTGTCTGCTGGCTCACCGACGATCCGCAACCGGGCCTGGTGCTCGTGGAGTTCGCCGACGCTTACGATCGCCCTCACCAGCTGGTGGGCAAGACCGCCTACTTCGACGGAGAGCTGTCGCCGGCCTCGACCTACCCGTGCCCGACCAGCACTCAGTGCACGATCGAAGAGATCGAAGACGGCATCGCCGCTGTGAGTACGTGGTGGCTGTCGGGCGGCCCGAACGACACGCGTTTCGTCTTCGACGTCTGGCTGGACACCCTCAAGCCGACCACCGAACTCTGACGGACCTTCGCGGCGTCGGAATCCGGTCAGTCCGGGGTCCCCTGCCACCAGGCCGAACGGCAGCACGCCGAGGGCGCGCTCGGCATCGGCGGACGCAAGTCAGGCACGCGGAGATACGCGGATGCGGCCTCCCCTCGCTCCGACGAGAGAGCTGAGTTCGGTGTGGAAACTTGTCCGTCCTGGGGCCAGCGCCGCCCGCACTTGACGATGTACCGTCACGCGACAGCTCCGTCGGGAATTGAGCCCGTGCACAGCCGAAAGGACAACAATGCTGCACCTCAGACGGCTGACCATAGCCCTCACGGCCGCAGCGGCCGCCCTGACCATGGCACCGGCCGCGAACGCCGTGTCCGCCCCGGACACGGCCACCGCGCCCAGCACGTCCGCCGTGGTGACCCTCCGCTACGACGACAGCCAGGCCCGCGGCTGGGAAACCGCGATCGCGGCCGGAGTCGCCTCGTGGAACACCAACGTGGACAACGTCAAACTCGCCAAGGCCCAGCCCGGTACCCGCGCCGAGATCCAGATCGTGGCCACCAGCGGCTGGCCGCAGGCCACCATCGGCCCGGTCCGGCCCGGCGGTCGCGGTCGCGTCGAACTCGGCAGCCAAGCGGTGACCCAGGGCTACGACAAGACCCGCATCGCCGCGCACGAGATCGGCCACAACCTGGGTCTGCCCGACACCAAACCCGGCCCCTGCTCCCAGTTGATGTCAGGCTCCACCGCAGGCACCAGTTGCAGGAACGCGGTGCCCAACAGCGCCGAACAGGCCCGCGTCGAGGCCTACTACGCGAGCGGCGCCGCCGTGCGCACTCCCGCCGACCGCCGCCTGGCGGTAGACGCGCCCTGACCGCGACAGCATCCGCCCGCACACCGGTGCCCGGCCGCACTGCCCCACGGCCGGGCACCTTCAAGGCATCTTCCGGGCACCTGCCCGGCACCTTCCGGGCACCTCGACGACCGGACCCTCACCGTTCGGCCGCGCCCGACGCAGCTCCCCTCCTGGACAGCGTGCGCAGCGCCCTTCCGTACCGCTGGGCCGCGGCCCACTGGAGCAGGTGTCCGACCGGCCCGGCCGCCCGCACGTACCAGGCCGCGGGGCGGCTGACGGCAACAATGGTGAAGTCCACGGAACCATCCGGGTACCGGCGCAGCACGAAGGCCTCCTCGCCGCACTCGGGGTGCCCGGGCAGGGTGCCGTAGCCGAACCCGATCCTGTTCTCCTCGCGCACCGTCCACACCACTTCGCACGGCGCCCGGAACGGTCCGGCCCGCAACGTCACCCGTACGCCTGGCGCCGCCTCCTCGGCGGTCGCCGAGACGCCCAACGGCACCGCGCGGTGCATCCGCCAGCCGAACAGTGCCTTGGCCGCGGCCTCGAGACTGCCCGGATCCAGCTGGGTGCGTACCTGTAGCCGACGGAATCCGGGAGGCGGCGGAGAGCCGCCGTCGGCCGTCATCCCGACCGGGCTGTACGTGAGATCGGACATCCGCGCACCGTACCCCGCCCCTGCCCGCTTCCCGCACACCGACGCGGACACCACCGGTGCCGTGTTCGTCCGACGCGGTGGGTTGTGGCCGGTTGGTTCCCGGCGGGCGGAGGCGTCCCATCATCCCGGAATCCACCCTGTGGCGGCCACGAGCCACTGATGATGGAGCCTGCGACACGCCGCCGCCCGTCTTCTGACAGTGACAGGAGTACTCAGGTGCCCGAAATCCCCACCACCGAGAACGACCCCACCAACGCGCCCACCACGGAGAACGAGCGGCTGGCCCGCAGGCTCACCGCGTACGCCGTCATGGCCCACGACCCCGCGGTTCCCGCCACGTCGGCCGACTTCTTCGAGCTGAGCGAACCGCACTACCGCGACGTCGACCGGTCACTCGCGGCCTTCGTCGCCAGTTCGCCGCAAGCCTCCGCCGCCTACGCCGAGTTGACCGCGCGACCCGCCGTCATCGAGGGACAACGGCGCTTGTACGCGGCCCTGGTGGCCGCTCTCGGGGAGCGGCCGGAGCACGCGGTGGCACCCTTGGCGGAGGCGGTCGCAGAGGCCGATGCGCACATCATGATCGACTACCACCTCGGGGACGCGTACACCGACGCGTACACCCCGGAAGTAATACCCGCCCCGGACGCGATACCCGGCCCGGCGGCGAGACCGGCCCAGGAAGCGGAGCACCGCTCGCAACCGGCACCCGTACCCGTCCCCGTAACCGGCCTCCCCCAGGCACCCCAAGTTCACATCGTCATCCCCTTCCGCGATCGCGAGCAGGGCAGCCGTACCCGCAATCTGCTCGCCTGCCTCGCCGCCCTCGCCCGGCAGGAGGGCGGCCCGGGGCACCGGGTCACGATCGTGGAGACGGATGACCGGCCGCGCGGCAGGGCGCTGCTCGAACCGCTGGCCGACCGGTATGTCTTCGCGCACAAGGACGGGCTGTTCAACAAGTCGTGGGCGGTCAACGTCGGGTTCGTCAGCGGCCAGGGCGACCTGCCGTACGTCTGTGTCCTGGACACCGACATCCTCGTCGACCGGCACTTCACCGCGCGCGGCGTCCAACGGCTGCGGTCCGGCCCCTTCGCCACCCACCTGCCCTTCACCTGGCCGCTGTACCTCGACGAGCCGTCCACCCGGCGCGCCATCGAGCACGAGGAGGGCGACGTGCCCGACGCCGTCCTGCGCGGCATGCTGCTGCGCGAGCCGCCCGGCGGGTGCGTGTGGACGTCGGCGGAGGTCTTCGGCGGCGTGGGCGGGTTCGACGAGCGGTTCGAGGGCTGGGGCGGCGAGGACGACGACGTCGTGGCGCGGCTGGCCGCCGCGGCGCCCCTCGGGCGGTACGAGGACCGGCTGCTGCACCTGAACCACACCAGACCGGCGATGACGACCGGGGACGGACAGCCGTTCAACGGCCATATCGAGCTCATGACGTGGAAGTCCGACCAAGGCTTTGGCGACCCCCGGAAGTTCTCCCCGGCCGTCACGGCCTGAACGCGGGCCTGCCCGGGGCCGGACACCGGGTGGCCGTCGACCGATTGACAGTCGGGGCCGCCCGTGCCAGCCTCCCGATGGTCCAGACCATCTAACGATGCCACACCGTCCACGGGGGAACAGCATGTGCGCTACGGCGGTGGGGACATGAACGTCGCGGTCCCCGGCATCTTCAGCCCCTCCTACCGGGCCCGCACGTTCGCGGTGGCCGCGGCGTTCGTGGTGAGTGCGTTCGCCGCGCTGGCCCTCAACACGGTCATGCCGGTCGCGGTCCAGGAGCTGGGCGGCCTCGGGCTCTACGCCTTCGCTTTCGGCGGGTTCCTGACGACCAGCATCGTCGGGACCGTCCTCGCGGGCGGGACAGCCGACCGGCGAGGCCCCGCGGCGCCCCTGTACGCCGGGCTCGCCTGCTTCGCGGGCGGCGCGCTGATCTCCGGTGCCGCGACCGCCATGTGGCCGTTCCTGCTGGGCAGGTACCTCCAGGGGCTCGGCGGCGGCGCCGTGACCGTATCGCTGTACGTGGTCGTGGGCCGCGGCTATCCGGCGGCTCTGCGGCCACGGATGTTCTCGCTGGTCACCGCCTGCTGGATCGTTCCCTCGATGATGGGCCCGCCGATCGCGGGCGCGGTCACCGAGTGGCTGTCGTGGCACTGGGTGTTCTACGGCATCGGACTCCTCGGCATCGTGGTCTCGCTGCTGCTCGTCAAGCCGCTCAACCGGCTGAGCCACGCGGGGACGGACCCTGACGACGCACCGGAGGCGGCGTCGGACGACGGCCCGGCGAAGCCGTCGGCCGAACAAGCGCCGCCCGGCGACCGGACCGACCTGCGCATCCTGCCCGCCGTCGCGGTGGCGGTCGGGGCGGGGCTGCTCCAGTACGCGGGGGCGAAGGGCGCCCCGTACCGGCYSSKMSSRGCCGGTRCGGGCCTGCTGCTGCTCATCGCCTGCATACGGCATCTGCTTCCCGCGGGC
>NZ_JASKYR010000021.1:0-26798 GCF_041028215.1 Streptomyces flavofungini | reverse complement strand
GTGATGTGGGCGGTGTCGTGGTCGACCGCGCTGCCGCCGCCCCGCTCACGGCCGCCGCCCTGTTCACCGCCGCCCTGCCGGTCGCCGCCCTGCTCGTGGCCGCCCGTCCGCGCGTAGTCGGAGATCTGCTCCTTGACGTCCTTGGAGACCTTGGGCGCCTCGTCGGGCATCTCGACCAGCTCACCGCCGCGCGCGTCGCCGGGCATCTCCATGATCCAGCCGGGCCTGATGAGGCTGGCCTCGGAGAGCTTGGAGCCGTCGGGCTGCTCGCGGTCCTTGTTGAGCTGGTAGATCTCCTTGTACCTGCGTCCGTCGCCCAGGTGCCGCTCGGCGACCTCCCAGAGCGAGTCGTGGTGCCGCCCCTCCGGGGGCTGGATGCGGTAGTACTTCGTGTCCCCGTCCTTGCCGCCGCCCACATGTGCGGCGGCCTGGTCGGCCTGCGCGGCGAGGGCGTCGGCGGCACTGGCGGCCTGCTGCTCGGGACCGAAGAGACCCGGGGTCTGCTGGGCGCTCGCCGCCGACGCGGGCCGCTGATTGCCCTCAAGGGACTGCCCGAACTGCGAGAGGCCTGGCGCGAAACTGGCCGCCGTGGCACCCACCAGGAGCAGCGCGGCGACGAGCTGGCGGGCGAGCAGCTGGCTGCCGCCCGCGCCGGGCACCCGGCCCGGGATGCCGACACCGGAGAGCGCGGCCTTCATCTCGACGAGCACACAGGCGGTGAACTGGGCCCAGGCGAACCAGACGACGACGGTCAGCACGTTGATGAACGTGCTGACGGTGATCTCCTGCTGCAACCAGTCCAGCGACGGCGCGCCGCCGGGCAGCGGCCAGCCCACGAAGACGACGAGGGCGCCGGGCACGCCGACCAGGAGCACGGCCAGCGCGACGAAGGCGAGGAAGGCCTTGACGAAGTCCGCGAAGGTACGCCGCCGCCGGGGCAGTGGCTGCGGCGTACGGTTCCGCGGCGGCTGCGGGTCCGGCGGGCTCGTCGAGCGTGAGGTGGTGCGCGCCATGGCGGGTGTCCTGTTGTCCTGTGGGGAGGAGTGGGTGGGCGGGTCGTCGCGGCTGCGGAGATCGCTCCCGAGCCTACTGAGGTGATGGTACGGAAGGTGCCGAAGGGCAGACAGGGGCTGCGCCCCGGCGGCCGCCCGATTGCTGGCACGGCACACCAAAGGCCCGTTTCGCGCGGCCACTTACCGACGCGCGACGGAACCGGTCGGCACCGGTCACGCCCGGTCGGACCCGGTCGTACGGTACGGAGTCACAGTTCCGGTACGAGATGACGGCGCCCGCGTAGCACTGTGCGGCGGCCACTTCCGCGGGGCGGCTTCCCTGGGGAAACGTGGCGTTCATCCCGTACGGCTCCGGCTGCGTACGGCTCCGGCGATCCGTACGACTCCGACAAGGAGGGCGACCGTGCCCCACCGATTCCGTCCGGCCCTGACCGGGACCTCGGCCCCCTGGGTCTACTTCGTCCCCGCAGGGACGGCCGGGGTGCGGCAGGAGCTGACCGAGCTCAGAGCCAAGGGCGGGCAGGTCCACCACTTCGCCGCCGAGTCCCTGCTGACCAGGCGGAGCGTCCACGAGACCTTCGCGCGGACACTGCGGTTCCCCGACTACTACGGCCACAACTGGGACGCCCTCGTCGACTGCCTGGACGACCTGTGCGAAGAGGTCACCGGCGGGGTCGGCATCGTGGGGGTCGTCCGGGACACCGGCGCCGCGCTGCTCGCAGCGGACCACTTTCCGCTGTTCGTCTCGGTCCTGTGCCAGGGCGCGGACCGCGCGAACGCGTCGGCGGACCTCGACGGCTTCCCGCAGGCCCGTCCCGCGACCGCCCAGCACTTCGTCTTCGAGTCCACCGTGTCGGCGGGGCCGGCGGGGTCGGCGCCGGGCGACTGGGCCGGGGAACAGGAGCGGATCGCCCGCCGGGTCGCCGAGGAGCCCGGCCTCGTCGTCACGTCGGGGGACGGCTTCGTCGCGGCCCAACTCGACCCCTCCATCTGGCGGTGACCGCCGGCCCGGGCGCGTCGCCTCAGCCGACCTGGTTCTCGGCGACCGCGGTGCCCGTCACCGTGACGTCGCCGCCGTAGAACATGCCGGTGAAGACGGGGCTGTAGGTCATCTGGACCTCCACCTCCACCTGCTGGGCGTTGGCGGTCACACAGCGGGTCGCCGCGGCGTCCGCCCCCGTCAGACCGGCCTCACGGACGAACGCCTGGGCTCGGGCGCCGCAGTTCTCGTAGTTGATGGGCGCGCCCTTGGCGCCCTCGTAGATGCCCTCGGTGTCGAGGTCCTGCGCCGCGTACCGCGCGGCCTGCTCCGCGATGTCGGCGGCGCGCTCCCGCTTGGAGATGGAGAGCCCGCCGTCGATGACGAACGCCGAGAGCGCCAGGAAGACGAGCGCGAAGATGATGACGGCACCGGCGCCCGAACCCCGGTCGTCCAGGTGCGCACGGCGGGACGCGAGCCACGCGCGTACCGGCCGTTGGCGCGTCGCTCCTGCCCGTGGCCGCGGACTCACGCCGACCTCCGGTACGGGTCGAGCGGCGAGCTGAAGCTGGCTTCGAGCCTCGTCGGGACGTCCAGGCCGAGCATCGCCAAACCCCTCACCTGACAGCTCACCTCCACGGTGAAGAACGGGTCGACCTTCTCGTCGAAGCCCGTGCTCTTCTGGACCACCGCGACCGGCCCCGAGCAGACGTCCGCGAGGTCCGCCTCCGCCGCCCTCCTCGCCTCGGCGAGCGCCGTGCCGTGCTCCTTCTGGATCGACCCCGCGCGCGCCGCGTCCCGTGCCGCCCCGTCGATGGCCCCCCGGCCCTCGACGAGCTGCCCGAAGGCCACGAGGACCAGGATGAAGAGGATCATCACCGGGGCGAGGATCACGACCTCGACGGTCGACAGGCCCCGGTCGTCGCGTCCGCCGCGCCAGCCGCGCAGGCGGCGCCTCGCGGCGGCCACCGCGTCGCGCATCACTCGTTCTCCTCGACGAACCGCTCGACGGGCCCCGACGACCGCGCGTGCACGGTGAAGCTCAGCCCGGGGAAGACCATCGGCACCTTGGCGGTGATCTCCACCCCGACGGTGGTCTGTTCGGGCTGGACGGTGCGCACGTCCGGGTCGATCACGAGCTGCGGGCCGAGCTGGCGGATGTAGGCGTCGGCCACGTCCCGTGCCTCGCCGCGCCAGCCGCCCGCGTTCTCGTCGGCCGTCGCGCGGGCCTTGCGCGCACCCGCCTGCGCCGCCGCCTGGGCGACGTGGTCGGCGAAGAAGTACAGCGCGAACTGCACCGTCGCGAAGATCATGAAGAACAGCACCGGGGTGAGCAGCACGAACTCGATGGCGGTCATGCCGGATTCGCCGCGGGTGGCGGCCGCCTCCACCCGGCGGCGCACGAATCCCCGCATCCCCCGCGTCCCTCGCACCCGAACCCCGTCGCCCTTCACGCCGCCGTATGCCTCAGATCCCCGCCRCTGCCCCGATGGGCGTCAGCAGGTCTTGCCCGCGTCCGCGCCCTCGATGCACTTGCCGACCTTGGTCGCGCCGCCCTTCAGCGCGGCGTTGATGACCGCGGCGACCACACCGACGATCGCCACGACGACCGCCGAGATGATGACCCACTCGACCGCGGACGCACCGCGGTCGAGCTCACCGGAGCGGGCGCGCTGGACGCGGCCCTGAAGGAAGGTGATGACGAAGTCCAGGCCCGGGTTACCGGTGCTGAAGTCCCGTCCGTTCAGTCCGTTCATGATGGTTGTCCTCTCAGAGTGGTGGGGGGATGGCTGCCGGGCCCCGTATGTCCGGCACCGTCGTCGTGGGGCGGTGCCCCTAGACCTGGAACACGCGCATCGCCGCCGGGAAGATGAGGAAGACCAGGAAACCCGCGCAGAGCAGGAGCTGCGCGACCAGCATCGACTGGGACTTCTCGCCCGCGCTGCCCTCGATCTCGGCGAGTTCCCTGTGCCGCATCGTCTCGGCGCGGGAGGCGAGGGACTCGCGCACCTTCGCGCCGTCGTCCGCCACCAGCGCCAGGGACGCCGACAGGTCCTTCAGCTCCTCGACGCCCAGCTCCTCGCCGAGCGCGCCGAGCGCCTGCCACTGGCTGACGCCGGTGATGCGGGCGTCCGCGAGGGCGCTGCGGATACGTTGCGTCGCCCAGCCGTCGGAGACCTCCGCCGCCGCCATCAGCGCCTCGGGCAGGCCGCGGCCGCCCGCGAGGCTCATCGACACCAGGTCCAGATAGGCGCCGATGACGCGGCGCAGATCGCGCCGCTTCTCCGCCGCGTCCCTGCGCACCTCCAGGTCGGGCAGGAAGAAGAAGAGCGCCCCGAACATCAGCGCGAGCCAGACCGGGATGATCGGGCTGCGGCCCACGCCGAGCTGCCAGATGATGGCGAACAGGAACGGTCCGAAGAACACGCCCGCCGCCGCCAGCAGCACCTTCGTCGCCAGGAACTTCTCCCAGCTCCGGTCGAGCACCGCCAGGTCCGCGCGGAGCGAGCGCAGCTCCCAGCCCTGCTGGAGGTAGAAGTCGGCGACCCGCATGCCCACGCGAGTACGCAGCGAGCCGAGGCGGCCGGGCTTCTCCGTGTCGGAGGAGACACGCTGCGACTCGTACGCCGCCCCGCGGGCCCGCATCGCGTCGATCCGCGCGACCGTGGCGACCGCACTGCGCTTGGACGGCATCAGGGCGCGTACGAGGGCGAAGACGCCGAGTCCGAGTACCGCGCCGATCACTATCGGCATCGTCAGGTTCATCGGCGTACCCCCTCGGTCGGGCCGACGTACCCCGGCAGGCCCTGCTGGCCCGCCTGGGCGTGGCCGCCCTGCTGCGTCGTCCGGTCGGGAGCGGCCGGGCCGCGCGGACGCACGAACTGCACGCCCGGCTCGTCCCTGACGAGGAAACGGTCCGGCGTCTCCACCGTCGACAGCTTCCGCAGCCACCAGAAGCCGAGCGCGAACAGGCCGCAGACCATGGCGAGCACGACCTGGCCGACCGGCGTGCCGTAGGGCTCGACGAACTCGCGGTTGAAGATGGACAGGCCGAGCACGAAGGCGATCGAGACCGCCACCACGATCTGCACCGAGCGGCGGGTCGACGCGCGCTGGGACATGACGCGCTGGCGCATGTCGACCTCCTCGCGCGCGGACTTGGCGAGCGCGCCGAGCACCTGCCGCAGGCCGGGGCCGCGCAGCTTGGCGTTGAGGATGAGCGCGGCGACGATGATGTCCGCCGACGCGTCGTCGATCTCGTCGGCCAGTATCTGCAAGGCCTCGGGCAGCGGCGTACGCGCCCGCAGGCGGTCCACCAGGGCGTCCAGGTGCGGGCGCAGGACCGGGGCGGCGGCGCGCGCGGAGGCGGGGATGGCCTGTTCGAGGCCGACCGCGCCCGCGATGGTGTCGCGCAGCGACTCCGTCCACGCGGCGAGGGCCTCGACGCGCTTCATCTGCGCCCGCTCCTCGGCCGCCCCGCCGAAGAGCTTGTCCCAGAAGAAGACGAGGATGCCGGCGGCGATGCCCGCCACCGCCCAGCGGGTCAGCAGCAGGACGACGAGTCCGACGCCCGCGGCGAGCGAGCCGCGCTGCCCCGCGAACCGGAGGAGCTCACTGGCGCGCTCACCGGCCCGCTGCTTCTCGTGCGCCGGTCTGGCGGGCAGGCCGCGGACCGCGATCACGAGGAGCGCGAGACCGCCGCCTGCGGCGATGCCGCAGCCGAGCGCGTACAGGACGGGCATCGAGAAGAGCCCGCCCATGGAGCCGAGGTTCATGTCGTGCTCACCCCCATTGCCCGGCGGGGCGGTAGCCGAACGCGGCCAGGTCGTCCATGCAGGCGATCGGCGCGTGCGCGACGACCCGGCCGTCGGGGGCCTCCGCGAAGACCTCGCTGGACAGGACGCGGCCGTCGACGCCGTTGACCTCGCGGACCGAGGTCACCATGCGCTGGAGCTTGCCGCCGGACTGGTAGTTGTTGCGCCGCTGGATGAAGACGACGAAGTTGACCGCGCCCGCGACCAGCATCTGGCTCGCCTCGATGGGCAGGCGTTCGGAGGCCTGGAGCGCGTAGGTGGAAATACGGTTGAAGACCTCGCTCGAGCTGTTGGCGTGGATCGTCGAGAGCGAGCCGTCGTTGCCCTGCGACATCGCGTTCAGCATCGTCACGATCTCATCACCCAGGACCTCACCGACGATGACGCGGGAGGGGTTCATGCGCAGCGAACGGCGCACGAGCTCCGCCATCGAGATCTCGCCCTGTCCCTCGGAGTTGGGCAGCCGCTCCTCGAAGGCGACGACGTTCGGGTGCAGGTCGGCGAAGGTGTCGAGGCCCAGCTCAAGGGCGCGCTCGACGGTCACCAGGCGCTCGTGCGGCGGGATCTCGTTGGCGAGGGCCCGCAGCAGCGTGGTCTTCCCCGCGTTGGTGGCGCCCGCGATCATGATGTTCTTGCGGGCCCGGACCGCGCAGGCCAGGAAGTGGCCGATCTCCGGGGTGATCGTGCCGTTGCCGACCAGGTCGGACATGAAGACCTTGCCCATCCGCGCCCGGCGGATGGAGAGGGCGGGGCGGCGCGTGACGTCCATGACCGCCGACAGACGCGAGCCGTCGGGCAGCCGCAGGTCGAGCTGCGGGTTGGCGGAGTCGAAGGGCCGGGAGGAGAGACCGGAGTAGGCGCCGAGCACCTGGATCAGCTCGACGAGTTCCTCGTCGGTCTCGGCCACCGGGTCGGCCTTGGTCTCACGGCCGTCGGCGTACCCGACGAAGACCTGGTCGCAGCCGTTGATGTCGATGTTCTCGACCTCGGGGTCGTCGAGCAGCGGCTGGAGCCGCCCGACGCCGAAGAGCGCGGCGTGCACGGCGGCCGCGTACTGCTCCTCGGTCTCCGCGTCGAGGGGGGTGCGCCCGGCGTTGATCTCCGCGCGCGCGTACTCCTCCAGGATCTGGGCGATGACGGCGCGGGCGTAGTGCCGCTCGTCCTCGCCCGACATCGGGGTGACGCCGGAGACCTGGTCGAGGCGGCGCTGCTCGGCGATGCGGTCACCGGCGTCCTGCCGGAACCGCTTCACCAGCTGGTGATCGACGGGTGCGCTCATCGGCCCGCCCCGGGGTGCTGCGCGACGGGGTGGGACCAGGCGGCGCCGTACTGCTGGTACAGGTCGACGGTCACCTTGCGCGCGGAGCGGATGAGCAGCGACTTGTCGAGCCGCCCGCGCTTGCGCCCGGCCAGCTGGTCGGCGCCCGCCGGGTCGTCGGCGAGGGTGCCGACGACGCGGGCGCCGGTCTGCGCGGCCATCAGCATGTCGTTGACCTGGTGGACGAGCTTGGCCGATGCCGAGGGGTCCGCGATCAGCAGGACGCCGATGAGGGGCGTCGCGAGCGAGGCGGCGCCGCGCGTACCGCCGTGCAGCTTGGCGGCGAGGGCGGCGGCGCGGTCCCGCACGCGGGCGATGGACTCCGGCTCGGTGCGCGAGACGAGCAGGACGAGGGCGGCCTGCGGGAACAGCTCGACGGCCGGGGTGTCGCCGCTGATCCGCCCGCAGTCCGCGATGACGTCGGCGGGCGCGTGCGGCGAGTCGGCGAGCTGGGAGAAGGCTCGGCCGAGGGTCGGCCAGAGCCCGGCGAGCCCGGCGGCCTGCTCGGCGACACCGAGCCCGACGAGCACTTCGAGACCGCCGCTCAACGGCTGTGTGTGGTCCCAGAGCTGGTCCGGCACCAGGCCGCGCCGCGCGGTGGCGGCGATGGAGAGCATGCCGGTGTTGGGGTTGAGCGGGCCGCCGTGCGCGGCGGCGCTGCGGTAGACCAGGTCGCCGCCGGCCGGGTCGGTCTCCGCGACCAGCACCCGGCGGGGCCAGACGGCGGCGAGCGCGACGGCGGCGGTGGTGACGCCGGGCGACCCCTTGTCGGCGGCGAGAGCGATGAGCGCCATGTCTCTTCTACTCGCCTCTAGTTGCCGCTGGACGGGACGCGGACGACGACGACCTTGCCCTCGGAGGCCGCGCTGGCCAGCCCGGCCACCTCGTCCTGCGGGACGAGGAGGGTGACGTTCTGGTTGCCGGTGCTGACGGTGGCGTCGCTGTTGGCGGCGATGCTGCTCACCTTGGCGGTGGCGACCAGCGGCGTACCGCCCGTGGAGCCGCCGCTGCTGGAGGTGCCCTTACCGGAGGAGCTGCTGCCCGACACCACGGGGTAGGCGGCGACGGTGTCACCGGCCTTCAGGTCGGAGGGGTACTGGCCCTCCTTCAGGGAGAGACCGACGGAGGCCTTGCCCGCGGGCAGCGCTGCCTTCTGGCCGAACATCTCGCCGACGACGACGGTGCCCGCGTAGATGGTGCTCTTGGCCTTCAGCCTCTTGAGCTGGTCGAGCTGCTCCTCCTTGATGAAGTTGGCGGAGCTGTCGTCGTTGACCATGACGGTCTTGTAGGTGCCGTTCGTGATGGATTCCCCGGCCGGGATCTCCTTCGTGACCTGGACGACCTCGATACGGTCGCCCGCGCGCAGCACGAGCACGGTGGCGCCGAGGGCACCCAGCAGGATCAGCAGGACGGCCAGCGCGGCCAGTGCCGGTTTGCGCTCGCGAGGCGGTGAGGGAAGACGCTCACCGACGCCTGGCTGAGCCGGCGCGGCGGAACGGTTGCTGCCCGCCCCCATACGCTCCTGGATCTTCACGCAACTGCTCCCCGTACACCCAAGAAGTTTCGGTCAATTCTCGACATTCGTGACACTCGCGACTCTCTCGCCCCACCCAGTACCGGCTATTCAGCCACAGGCTCAGTGTCAAGCCATCGCACCGTATCAGCAGCACATAAGCCCCTCAAGGCGCGTTAAAGATCGCGAAGCGCAGGCACCCCATCGTTATCCACGCGCGATCCGCACCCACCCCTCAAGGCCGACATTCGTGTGCGTAAGAGGGATTTGCACACCCCGAGACAGGGTGCACGGGCCGCCTCCGCAGCACGCGGGCCGTGTCCGCCAACGAACCGTCAGCCCCCAGGGGGACGCCACGAGGGGCGCGACCGGTTCCCGCCCGCCACGACTCCCCCGTGGCCCTCAGCTGTACCACCGCGCGGGAGCCGCAACACGACGGACACCCCTACAGAACAGACCCGCCTCCTCCCCACAACCCACGCAACTCAAGACCGGCGCAGATCGGCAGACGGCAGGGACCGCGTCGCGAAGGCAGTGAACCGGCAAGGCGAGTTGCCCCTCTCTCTTTCCGGCGCCAAGGCGTGGGCAGGGAACGGCAATTGCCTTCTTGGTCCGGACCTTCGGCGCGAGCAGAGTGCTTTGCGTGACCGCAGGAAATCCCGCGAAAGGCGAAGCAGTTCAAGCATTTCAAGCAGGCCAAGAAGACGAGAAGCCGAGAAAGAGAAGTACAACCCCCCATGTATGAAGCGAAAAGAACTCCCGCGTCCCCCACACCCCCCGCGAAGGCGGTACGCAGGTCGCCGCTGAAGGCCGGTATGGCCGGTATGGCGGCGGCGGGCGCCGCCCTGGCGATGGTCGCCACCTCCGCCCCCGCCGCGCACGCCATCATCGGCGGCACGGCGGTCCCGGACGACGCCTATCCGTTCATGACGGCCGTACTGGAGAAGGGCCGGGGCAGCGCCCTTGACCGCCAGTTCTGCGGCGCGAGCCTGGTCACACCGGACACGGCCGTAACGGCGGCGCACTGCCTTCTCGACGACGCGGGCAAGCCGGTCAAGCCGAAGACGCTGCAAGTGGCGGTGGGCCGCACGGTCCTCTCCGCCAAGCAGGGCCAGGTACGGAACATAGCCAAGGGCGGCGTGGTCGTGCACCCGCGCTACTTGAAGGGCAAGGAGGCCTACGACGTGGCCTTCCTCCAGTTGGAGAAGCCGGTCCGCGGCATCGCTCCGGTCGCGCTCCCCACGCAGGGCACCGACGCGCTGATCCGCCCGGGCCAGAAGGCGACGGTCGCGGGCTGGGGCAACACGGACACGGAGATGACCCACACCCCGGACCGCCTGCGTGAGGTCCGCGTCCCGATCCTCTCGCACGCGGAATGCGGGACGAGCTACAAGGAGTACGACGCGAAGGTCAACTTCTGCGCGGGCGTGGAGACGAAGGACTCCTGCCAGGGCGACAGCGGCGGCCCCATCTTCCGCAAGGTCCCGGGCCGCGAGGCCCCCATCCTGATCGGCGTCGTCTCCTACGGCGACGGCTGCGGGGCGCAGGGGGCCCCCGGCGTCTACACGTCGCTCAGCTCGTCGAAGCTGTGGCAGACGCTGGAGGAGTCACCGGCCGGGAAGCGGGTGAAGCGGGCGGTCAGGAGCCGCTGAGGGGCGGCGCCGCGGAGGACGGGGACGGCGAAGGGCCGCTGAGGGGGCAGCGTCGCTGATGTGACGGGTGTCCGGTGTGCCCGGTCCTCACTCCCCGGTGACTCCATCGATCCGCTCTCTGAGCAGGTCGGCGTGGCCGTTGTGGCGGGCGTACTCCTCGATCATGTGCGTGAGGACGTACCGGAGGGAGTACGCCTCGCCGCGGAAGTCGACGGTCACGTCGAGGGAGCCGGGGGAGCCGAGAGCGTCCACGATCGCCCGGGACCGGGCGCACTCGGCGCGCCAGACCTCGAACGCCTCGTCGGGGTCGGCGTCCGCGACGTCGAAGTCGGCGGGCTCACCGGGCACCCGGCCGCGCCAGTTGGCCCCGGCGGCCTCGCGGTTGAGCACATTCCGGAACCAGCTCCGCTCGACCTCGGCGAGATGCCGCACCAGACCGAGCAGCGACATGTCCGAGGGCGGTACGGCCCGCTCCTTGAGCTGCTCGGCCGAGAGTCCGGCGCACTTCATGGCGAGGGTCTCGCGCTGGTACTGGAGAAACGCGGTGAGCGACGTGAGTTCGCCCGCGGCGGCGAGCGGGGGTTCGGTTCTGCGGGGTGTGCGGGGGGAGCTGTCGGCCAGGTTCCGGATGTCTTCGGGCATCGGCTCATCATGCCGAGACGGGGCGGTGGGCGCGCGCGTTTTGTACTGCCGCAGGCGTCACACAATGGTCACCGAATGCCGTGGCCCCTGGCGATGCCGCCGACCGCTTCAGTACCGTCGGATGACTCGCCGAACTGTCGCCCCACCGGGAGTCACACGTGAACCGCAGGTATATCCGGCCCGTCGCCGTCTCACTCACGGCCGCCGCCGCCCTCTTGCTCACGGCGTGCGGAGGTGACGACGGCGGCTCGGGCAAGGAGAAGATCGCGGGCGCCGACGGCGGCGGCAAGAAGACCGCGTCACCGGCGGGCGACAAGAGCAAGGCTCCCGATGACTTCGACCGTCCCAAGATGACGTTCCCCTCGGACGTCGACCTCGCTTTCGCCGACGCCAACGTGTCCGACCCGGACCGGACGGCGGCCATGGGCGACGCGCAGAACTTCGTACGGTCCATCAGGTACGGAATCGTCAAGCAGGACGTGAACGACTCGGCGTACAAGTTCTACTCCGAGTTCAAGAGCCAGGCCCAGACGTACGCGAAGGACCAGATCAAGCAGCGCGTCGACAGGGGCCTGACGATCAGCGGCACGATGCGGTTCTCACGGACTAAGGTCACGCCCGCGGAGAACAAGCAGTCGACGGTCGTCTCCTTCTGTTCCGACAGCACGAAGCTCTACAGCAAGGAAGTGAAGACCGAGAAGGTCCATCACACGGAACCGAGCCTGAGCGACTACAACTCCTGGCAAGTACTGATGAAGCCCTCCAAGAACGCCGAGGGCCTTTGGCGGGCCGAGAAGGTTCAGGTGAAGGAGAAGGCGCAGGAATGCCGGTGACCACACGAGTATCGGCGGCGACCCGCCGGACGTCCGTCCTGCTGGGCGTCGGCATGACTCTGCTGTTCGCATCCACGGTCCCGGCGTCGGCCGGTGAGGACCCCGGGATCAGTAACGGCAGTACGTCGGCCACGAAAAAGGGCGACACCATCGGTGCTGTGGCGCACATCAACTACTCGACCTCGGGGAAGAGCGGACCGGGCAAGGGCGCGGGCACCATCACCTCGGTCGACCCCAACTGGAAGCCCCCGCCGTGCTGGTACGCGCCGGAGTGGAAAGCCACCGAGTTCCGCGATTTCCGAAATCGGATGTACTTCACCGCCAGGCACGACCCGGATGCGCCGGGCGACGCGCTGAAGGACATGTCCGACGAAAACCGCGGCTACGCCGAGGACGACTACAACATAGACAAGGAGAAGGACGGAATGTGGTGGGGTGCGCAGTTCAGCCCCGACGCCACGCTGGAGGAACAGCAGAAGTGCAATAAGCCTCCCTTCTGGGTCGAGAACGGCGAAACCCCGAAGAACGTCCCGAACCTCATCAGCCCGGAAATCCTCGCGGGCCTCGCCTACAACCGGATCCAGGTCCCCGGCACCAAGGTCAGCCTCGCCCCCGAAGGCGCCTCCAAGGTGAACCTGCCCACCTGGGCCTGGCTGGACAAGGGCGAGTTCAAACCCGTCTCCGTCACGGCCGAACTGGACGCCCCCGGCCTGCACATCGAGGCCACCACGACCGCGAAGCCCGTATCGCTCACCATCAAGCCCGGCACGGACGACGCCAAACTGCTGCCCGGTTCCGGTACGTGCGAGATCAACGACGACGGTTCGATCGGCGAGCCCTACGCGAAGGGCAAGGCGGGCGAGACACCCCCCTGCGGAGTCGTCTACGAGCGCTCGTCGGGACAGGGCACGTACCACCTCCAGGCCACCGCGACCTGGGAAATCACCTGGGAAGGCACAGGCGGCGCCCAGGGCACCCTCCCGAACGGCGAGTACGGCAACGACCAGGCGGTGAAGGTGGAGGAGATCCAGTCGGTCAACCGGTGAACGATGAGCGGTGAGGCCGGGCTCCCCACGAATACGCGGGGCGAGATCCCGTTCATGGCCGGGCGACAAGTAGCGCACCTCACAACGCACTTGCTCGATGCAAAAAGCCGCGACTACCTTGATCGACATCACCCTGAGAAAGGAACTCCATTGAAGAAGTCGTCCACTTGGCTCGTCACGGCGGCACTGGTAAGCGCGGGCCTCTCGGTCGCCGCTCCTGCGACCGCCCTTTCGGCCCCGGCATCGGGACCCTCATCCGCGTCCGCGACGGCGTACAGCGCGTCAGTGATTAATTGGTGCAAGGGCCAGAAACGCACATACAAGACCACGAAAAAGGCAGCCATCCGCAAGCGCCCGGCCGGGGGCAGTGCGGTGATCGGCCACCTGGCCAAGGGGACCACGGTCAAGGGGAAGTATCTGTGCAAGAGCTCGTCCGGCAGCCACTGGGTCTGCTACAAGAGCTGCGCCTACGACGATGACCTCGCCCTCACGGGCCGGTTCGTCTACCAGGGGAATCTCCGGCGGGTCTGATCCCGGCCGGGCGGCACCGCGACTCCCGCACTGCCGCGACATATTCTTCACATCACGCTCCGCACGAGTGCCCCTCTATGTGCACTTTGACCACGTATGACGCGTAGCGGAACCGATTCCCCCCTGGATAACGTCGACTCGTCGGGGACACCTCTCCTCGACATGCTCAAGAACCACCAAGGAGCGGGGCCGTGGGCTTCAAGGGAATGGACGACGTACAGGCACCCAAATTGGCGGCTGCCGTCGATGTCATGGGTGGAGCGCTCACCATTCAGGGCGGCCTGATCAACGGCATCCTTGAAAAGTGGGAGGCCAAGGCCGAAGGCACCTCCGACTTTCCCAAGAAGGCTTCCTGGGCCACCGACGAGGCGAAAGACATCCGAAGGCGCCTCGGGATCGCCAAGGACGACCCCGAGGCAGTCCTCACTTTCGCGAGCCTCGCAGGAGCCCTGGAGACCTGGAAAGAGTTCAAAGAGGGCACGCTCAAGGACATCAAGACGCCCCTCAAGGTGCTCAAGATTCCCACTGCCATCGAGGCCTCCCTCCACCTCTACGCCCGCTGGGCGCAGGGCCAGAACGTCGCGGGCGCACGAGCGGTGTGGGAACTCAACAAGTACTTCGGCTCAGCGGCCGAGCGCATCAAGGCCACGCGCGGTGAACTCCTCAAGGAACTGCTCAAGGACCAGAAGATCCGCAACTGGTACAAGGAGCCCTGGAAGTGGCAGCAGGCCGTGCGCAGGACCGCGATGCGCCTGAAGATCCCGTATGCGGCCAAGCTCTTCAGCAAGGCCCCCGGGACCGGCGCCCTGGCCCGGCGCGTCTTCCTCCCGTTGAGCATCCTGCACGGCGTCAAGCAGATGTTCGTGCCCGATCACAAGGGCGCCTACGGGGTCGCCGACCGCGGCATGGGCCTGCTGGAGGCGGGCGGTGCCGCGGCTGTCCTCGGTGGTGCGGGTGCGGCCACCGCGCTCGGCGCCTCGGCGACCGTCGCGGCCGCCGTCCCCGTCGTGGGCTGGGTGGCACTCGGCGTCGCCGGGGCCTACTTCCTCGGCAGTTGGGCCTGGGACAAGTGGGGCGACGACATCAAGGACGGCGCCAAACACGCCTGGAAGGCCACCAAGGAATGGGGCGGAAAGGTCAAGGACAAGGGTAAGGAGATCGTCGACGGGGCGAAGAGCGCGGTCACGAACTTGGTCCCCAACGCGATCAAAAAATACTCTTTCTGGTAACGCGGACACACGCTCGCCCCGGACAGAACCACCCTCAAAAGCAACGGACGCACCAGCATGCAGAGCCCCGAAATCGACATGGACCTGGAGGAGTTCCGCGGAACTCTGTCCGAGGCGCTGGCCCAGGGCGGAACTCAGCCCTTGCTCCGTCTCACCGACGAAGAGATCGCGATCCTCGACCCCGATTCGCTGACCGAGTGCGTGGCCCCGACTCCGCGACTCACCGAACTCTCCGACCAGGAGCGTGAGTGGGTGTACGCGACCGCCCTGCGCTCCCTCGTCTCGCGCGAGGTGGTGGAGGTCGCGAACATCGAGGAACTCGACGGCGTGCTGCGCGCCGCGGCGGCAGCGGAGGCCGCCGGGGACACGGCCGCGGGCGAGACCCCCTCCGGCGTGAACACCGACCTGCGGGTCACTCCCGAGGTCAGCCTGGCCCTGACCCTCCGCCGTACCGCCACGCGGGCGCTCGCGGTGGAGCAGCACACCTCCGGCGGCGCCACGCACATGCTCGTGTACGTGCACGCCGAGGACCTCTACCTGGTGGAGCGCGTCACCTCGGGCGGCCTGCACATGTTCACGCTGGCGGCGTCGGTCAAGGACGTGGCGGACATGGTGCTGCTGTTCCTCGACCCGTTCGAGGTCGCGGACAAGGACGGCCGCACCCTGGAACTCACTCCCGAGCAGATCAGCTCGGACGAGGTCGGCACCGCCCTCTCCGAGGCCATCGACAACGCCCTGGTGGTCGGCCAGACGGTCCTCCTCGCCGATGCGCCGGGCCCTCTTCTCACGACGTACGCCACCGAGAAGGCCGTGTGGACCGTCTATGTGGAGAAGCCGAACGCCCCCACCGGCATCCAGGCCCGCCCCGTCGGCAAGAACTCCTTGCGCAAGATGATCACCAACCTCATCACCCAGAGCTGACCACCTCCGGCTGAGAAAGGCGGCAACGGCGAGATGTCACGCGAGAGCGAATGCCGTGAGGACGTACGCAGACTCAAGCAGTACGCGGACGAACTGGAGCGTTCCCTGGACAACGTCCAGTCGCTCTGTGGCACCGGGACGTGGAAAGGTCCGAAGAGCGAGCGCTTCCGCACCGAGTTCTCCGGCCACAAGAAGCAGATCAAGGACGCCGTGGCCAATGCGCGTACCGCGATAGACAAGGCGCTCAAGCGCGTGGAGAAGGAAGAGGAAGAGAAGAAGAAGACCGGGACCGGGAAGTAGACCGGAGCCGGCGCCGGGAAGCGGACCGCCACCGGTGGACGGACCGGGACCCAGCCCGGTGAGCAGCGGACGAGAGGCGAGCCGGCATGGCCGACCAGCAACGAACCCTCGGACAGCCGACGGCCGCGGCCCCCACGCAGACGCGCCGGGTGACCGCCGCCTGCGTGGACGCCGCGCTGGCCCTCCTCTGCGGCCTCGCCGCCGCAGCGGTGGCCGGTGTCCGCACCGTCGACGGAGTCGTGGAACTGGACCCGAGGTCCCCCGCGCTCTGGGGCGCCCTGTTGGGGGCGGCGTTCGGTCTCTCCTTCCTCAACCACGTCCTGCTCACCTTCGCGACGCGCGCCAGCCTCGGAAAGCTGCTCACCGGCCTGCGCGTGCTCCGCGCCTCGGACGGCGGCCGCCCCACGCTCCTCCGTCTGCTCGGCCGCTGGCTGTTCGGCTTCTATTGGACGGCCGTCTTCGTCCCCCTCCACCTCGCGACGGACAGCGGGGTGGATCAGCAGGACGCGGTGGGGGTGCGGGTGGTGCGGCGCGGGCAGCCGGTCGGTACACCCGTGGCACAGGCGTGAGCCGCTTCCCTTAGGGTGCCCCGAGCGATCCGTTCCGCTCGGGGACGGGGAAGAGAGGCGGAGTGACGTGACGGGTTTCCTTCCTCGGTCCCGTGGTGGGCGCATGGCGGCAGCGGGCGGCGCGGTCGTCGTCGCGATCGCCGTGGGCGCCACGGTCTACACCGTCACCTCCGACGAGGCGCCGCCGCTGAACGTCGACTTCGTCCTCGGCGGCGGCGACAACGCCCATGGCAGCGGGAATGACTTGCGGATCCAGGGCAACTTCCGCGGACTCGCCGTGTCCAACGACGACACCGTCCATCTGTTCACTGAGGAAGACGACAAGTCCGACAACGGCATGGCGATGTGGCGGAAGAAGAAGTCAGGTGCCGCTGAGCGCGTCGCCATCACCGGCATGAGCGGAGTCCACGCAGACCAGGCCGCTGTCGCTCCGGACGGGTCCGTATATCTCGCGGGCGGCGGCGAAGGCCTGTGGAAGGTCGGCCAGGACGGCAGAGCGGCCAACGTCGTAGCGGCGGGCAATTGCCTCAAGCCCAACGCCGCTGTCACGCCGGTCGACACGTTCTGCGCGAACAGGGTCAGTGGGGTCACGGTCGCCGAGGACGGCACCGTGTATTTCGCTGACGGCCGTGACGGGACTCGCCCCCATAGTTCCTACGTTCATCGGCTCGACGGCGAATCGATCCGTCTCGTGGCCGGTCGCCCGCCGAAAGCCCATGAATCCACCGAGGCGAAGAACCCCGCGGTACGGAACGGATTCGACCCGAAGCCGGGTACCAAGGCAACCGATGTCCTCGTGCCGGACACCGAGAACTCGGGAAGTCTCGCGGCCACGAAGAAGGGCATCTACTGGAAGACCGGCCCCGGCATCGTGCGTATCAACAAGGACGACACCCTGAGCCCGTTGGTCGCGGCACGGAAGCCCTCGGACATCGACGAGGCGCAGGCCCCCTTCTCCGCTGTCGGGCATGCGCTCGACGCCGCCATTCCGAACCAGGTCCTGGACTCTCCCGGTGGGCTGAGCGCTCTTCAGGGAGGGAGGGACGTCTACTACGCGGACATGGGCGAGAAGACCACTCCCTCCCTGGACGGCGACTTCCGCTGGGGCGGAGTCACGTCCGCGTCGCAGAAGAGGCTTCTGGACTCTGCCGAGCCGGGCGGCATGGTCCACCGCGTGGCCGAGGGCGAGCTGGCACCGGTCATCGCGGGAGTCCAGGCCCTGGCCACCTCGGAGGGAAACCTCTACGTCGCCGTGAAGACCGACGGCGCCGACCGGACCGGCCCCAAGGACTGGGACACCGCTGTGGTCAAGGTGCGCCTGCGCGAGTGAGCCGCCCCTCGGCGAGAGCGGCGGCACTCCCCTCGCACCATGTCACCCGGCCGCCTTGGCCAACTTCTCCGACTGCGCCTTGACGATCTCCTGCGGTACGGCCACGTCAGTGTGCGAGGAAATGTGCTCGGCCTTGACGTTCAACAGGGAGGCGCCGACCCGCTTCACCACGTAGCGGACTTTCCTGCCGATCTGATACTCCAGCGAGAAGTCAACGCTGTCCTCACCGGCGCTCGACTTGTTCGCTTTCACACTGCGAATCTTGCTCGTCATGCTCGAGGCATCGGTACTGAAGCCGGAACCGCAGTCGGCCACCGCCTGTTTCAGATCCGTGAGCACGTCCTCGCTCGCCGCCCCCGACTCCGCGGCCGACACCACGAGCCGGTAATCCTCCGCGGGCTTCCTTGAATCCTTGGTCTGCTGGACGATGCTCCGGGCCGCGACCCGCTTCTCGTACGCCGAGGTCTCGGGATACATCGCGTCGACGATGGGCTGGCAGGACTTGTTCTCGGCCTTGACCGCGGCGCCCTTGCCGGTGTCGATCTCGGTGATCTTAAAATCCGCTACGTCCCCCTGCTTCAATGCGGCGCCCGAAAGCTCGGCCTTGGTCAGCGGTCTGTCTCCCGACGAGTCGGACTTCTTGTCGTCTCCACAGCCCGTCGCCGTCAGCAGTACGGCCGCCACCACGCCGATCGCCGCGGCCACTCGCTTCTGGGCTGTCGCCCGGCCAATTGCCCTGGTCATCACTACCCACATTCCGGTTCGTTCGTGCGGTTCCAGTCGTCCGGGCCACTCACCTAGGAGTCCTGCCCGGGGTAGTCGCGCGCGTTTCGTCCTGTCGAGAACTCGGGCCAGACCGCGGCAACGACGGCAGGGTCCTGGAGCCACTTGCTGTAAGCCGTGCGCTCAGCCGTGGACATATCCGAGACGTCCTTGATGTTGCCCTTCTTGTCCAGAAAGTTGCCGTCGCCCTTGGCGTAGTCCTTGACGTCGCCGGTGTACTCCTTGGTGGTCTTCGGGCCGCCGTCCTTGCCCTCGGTCTCGATCGTGACCGACTCGATCCTGTTGTGCTCGCGGGCCGCATCCGCGTTGTTCTGATAGTCCGTCTGCCAAGAGAAGTCGGCCGTGTTCTCCTTGACGCCCTTGAACGCTTCCTTGAGTCCCTTGGGCGCATCGTTCTCGTCGACCTTCACCATCTGTTCGGCCCAGCCGGTGACGACCTCCTGGCCCAAGCCGTACGCGGCGCCGATGGCCGCGCCCTTGGCGCCGGCGAGCCCCGCTCCGCCGGTGGCTCCCATGGCCACATCGCCGATCGTTCCGATGACCTTCGCGCGGGCGGCGTTGGTGTCCTCCACCCACTTGTCGATGTCACCCTCAAGGTCACCGGACGCCTTCTTGAAGGTCTCCTGGTAAAACTCCTGCATCATGCCGCGCTTCATGGATTCATAAGCTTTGGCATGCTCATTACTGCCTTGCGTCGAGTAGGAGCGATCGATCGCGTTCTGGTCGTACGTCTGGAAGAAGGCGCTGATGGTGCCCGCCGCCTTGGGGTCACGTGCCGACTCCTCCACCAGGGCGCGCCACATGCCCTCGGAAGCCTCCAGGCCGGCACGCCCGCTGTCCTGACCCTTCAAGTAGTCCTGCAAGCTCCACTTGGTGGTCTTGGCGTACTTCTCTTCGCCCTTGGCCTTGACATCGCTGCCCCAGAGCGAATTACCGGTCGGAGAGGTGACTCCGTACTCAAGGTCCTTCCAGTACGCGGTCACGATACTGGCGTAGAGCGCTTGCGTCCCGTCGATCGGATGCAGCTTGCTCGTGTCTTTTCCATTGTGATGCTGGTAGTTGTCGAAAAGGATTCGTGCGGTGTTCTTCTGTGCCAGCGCGGGATTTTTGTCCTTCAGGGTCACCGTTCCGGCGTTGACCATGTCGAAGAACGCCTTGCCCCGCTCCTTCGGCTCATCCACCTGCCAAGGCCCTGTGTGATAGAAGGATTTCTGCACGAAATCATAATTGTGGTCGACGAACTCGCCGGAGGCTTCGGCGTTGTAGGAAATGGCATCGAACAGCTGGCCGTAGTTGTCCTTGCCCCACTCCCCTTCACCCAGTCCGTTGCCCCCGAAGAACTGCAGTTCATTCGTCTTTCCCTGCTTGTCCTTCTGGAACACGCGGTCGCCGAAGGCGACGAGGAAGTCCTTGTCGTGCGCGCCACCCTTGAGGAAGGGAGTCAAGCGGTCCGGTCGGAAACCCTCGTGCTCATCCAGGGCGGACTTGTCGAACCACTTGTTCCACTCCTGCTGCTTCGCCTTGGGTGATTTGCCCTCGAAGGCCACTTTCGTGAAGGTTCCGAAGGTCTCCGCGATGACCTTGCGATCCTTCTCGCGCTGCTCGGGGTGGTCCTTGTACTGATCGTTGAAACGGTCGCCCATCTCATTGGAGAGCCAGAGAAGGCGCTGCGAACCGAGTTCGTTGTAAAACGACTTGATATAGTCCGCGTCAGCCTTGTTGGAGCGGAGATCGGCGAACATCTCCGGGGTGATGTCGTCCCCGTTCTCCAGCTTCTCCTTGAACTTTTCGCCCAGCTTCTTGCCGTCGGTCTGCGACTTCTTGGTCGAGCCGACCATGCTTTCCTTGATCTGCACCATGCCTTTGTAGCCGTGACCGTACTTCTGGTCCTCGGCGATGGAAAGGTGGTGCCGACGGCGCAGCATGGGGATCTCTTTTTCTGCCCAGCCCGCGATCGACAGGAGTTCGGTCAGGGGCTGGGTGCCGACGCCGTACCTCTCGAAGCTCGACTTGATCCACGTGGCGCTCGACTTGAGCTTCTCCTGGTCCTTGTTGAGCGAGCTGATCGTCTTGGCCAGATTTTCCGGGTCGATTCCAGAGAACCCGTCGCCGCCACTGCCCATGAAACTCTCCCCGTTCGATCCGACTCGTACACTGCTCGGCACTGACCAGCGGTGCCACATGTGCGCACTCGCGTGGCTACATGTACTGCATGTCCTTGTTCATCATCCGCGCGGCGGACGCCGAGACCTTTTCCGGCAGCTCGTCGATCCGCTTCTGCACGGCGGGGATGAGCTTGTCGATCTCCTTGATCATGCGGCCCCTGTTCCCCTGGACCTCGTCGTGCCATTTCGAGGCCGTCTTGCCGACCCAGGATTTCCCCTCTTTACCGTCCCCGCCGACGTCCTGAGTGGCAGTCTTCAAGCACTTTTTGAGCTCTTTGACCTCATCCACGAGGTTCGTCTTCAATGTCTCAAGACGCGTCCTGTACGGATTGTCGACCTTCGGCTCTTCGTCCGCGCCCTTGTCCTTGCCTTTGTCTTCGGCTCCCACTACCCCTCCAGTGTCGCGCCGCGTTCGGCGTTGACCAGGATTATCTTCGCTCGACCAAATCCCAGAATACGAAGCAGCAGCGGCCGCAGGCAAGGAGAACAGGGGAGTCCAGGACGGATGACGGACGTCCACTCATTGCGATAGCATCGGCCCCGGCGGACGGAAGGTTCGTCTGGCTTCGATACACGGGGAGGCAGTCATGACGCTCAAGGGCGCAGATACTACTCGGCTTCGGTCTCTTTCCACGACCTTCAAGACTCAGCACACCAACCTCGATGACCTGATTCGTGCCATTTCGACGGGCACGAACCACAGCGAGGAGTTCTGGAAGGGTGGCCGCGCCAACCGATTCCGGGAGGAATGGGACAAGCTGAAGCCGCAGCTCAACAACTTCCTCACGTCCCTTGAGAATGCTCGCAAGGAGACGCACGACGCCGCCCAGGCGAACGACACCATTAACGACTAAAGAAGTCGTCAAGGTTGGTCGCTGCTCAGATAGCAGATCGTAGATGAATGCGGGCCGGACAGCTGAGAAGCTGTCCGGCCCGCATTTGTTGCCGAGTTATTACGGAGTGCGGAAGTCGCCGCGCGCCCACTCCGTCCGGTACTCAGCCCGGTACTCGATCCGGTACTCAGTCGGGCAGCACCGCCTGGGCCGGCATCAGTTCGCCGCCCCGTACGAAGAGCCCTCGGCCCGTCGGCCCGCCGGTCGCGCTGTTCGACGAGATGCGGATGTTGAACATCTCGCCGTCCGCCGAACCCTGCGGCGACAACAGCAGGCCGTTCCTCGACTTGCGCGCCTGCACCACGGAGCCGCGGTACTGCGAGGACAGCGTGTCCACCGCGCCTGCCATGATCACGCCGAGGCCACCGTCCATGCCCCGGCGGATCTCCTCCTCCAGCGCCTCGTCCAGCGGGGTGTCGTAGATCAGCTCGGCGTCGTCGACCACGATCACGTACGGACCGCGGGCGCTCTGTGTCAGTGCCTCCAGTTCGTCGCTCGAACTGTCGCTGCCCAGCGAGCCCAGCACACCGTCCTCCGAGGCGAAGTCACGCAGCGGCGACCGGCGCGGCGTGACCAGGATAACCTCCGTGCCCCGCTGGAGGAGCGACATCGTGGCCGCCACCAGCGTGCTGGAGCGACCCGACTTGGGCGGTCCCGAGATGACGAAGCCGGGGCCGGACTCCTCCAGGTCCATGCCGAGCGGCGACAGTTCGTCGCCGCCCGCCGCGAAGAGCGCCCAGAGCTCGGACGGGGGCGTGAAGTCGGGTTGCAGGGCCATGGCTTCGGACGCCTTGATGCGGGCCGGCAGGACGTCGACACGGATGGGGCGCTGCTCCGGGGACGGGCGGTCCCACGTCTGAGCCGCGACGCGGGCGATCTCCTGGAGCGCGGCCACCTGCGCCTGTCCGTTGGGGTTCTCGGCGAGGAGCGCGATCTGGCTCTCCCGTACCCCCTCGTCGGTGCCCTTGAGGGCGCGGCCCGAAGGGACCTCCTTGGGTACGTCCTTGGGCGTGATGCCCGCGAACGAGTAGTCCTGCGGGTCGGCCAGCCGGAGCACGAGGCGCTCGGCGAAGGAGCTGGCGATCTCGCCCATGAGACCGCTGCGGTCCACGCCGAGGACGACCTTGACGCCGACGGCGGCGCCCTCCCGGAAGATGCGCTTCGCCGCCTCCACCAGGCGGCCGTAGTCGTAGTTCTCGAAGGCAAGGCGGAAGGCGTCCCAGCCGTCGAAGAGCACCACCATCCACGGCAGCCGGTCCTCGGGGGCGGCCCCCGCGCGCTGCTCGGCCGCGCTGGACTGGCCCTTCTCGGCGAGCAGGAGCTGACGCCTGCCGACCTCGTCGAGAAGGCGGCCGAGCAGACGGTCCACGCGCGCCGTCTGGTCACGGGTCACCACGGCCCCGCAGTGCGGAAGGCTGGTCAGCGGCAGCAGCGCGTTGGCGCCGCAGTCGATGCCGTAGATGTGCACGTCGCTGGGGCCGCAGTGCTGCGCGATCGCGCCCGCGATCGTGCGCAGGGCCGTCGAGCGTCCGGAGCGGGGGCCACCGGCGATCATCAGATGCTCGCCATCGGCGAGGTCGAGCGCGAGTGCCGCGCGCGCCTGCTCCGCCGGGAGGTCGGTCAGACCGAAGGCGATGGGCCGGACCGTGTCGGCGCCCACCGGCGCGGGCGGCAGCTCGGGGAGCTGGGTGAGCTGCACCTGGTCGGGAATGGGGGGCAGCCAGGGGCTGCGGGGTGTGGCGCAGCCCAGTTCCTTGGCCCCTTCGGCGATCGCGTCCACGAGCACGGCGAGATCGGTGACCAGCGTCCCGTCGTCGCCGTCGTCCTGAGCCGCGCGGGGCGGCGGGTGTCCGTACGCCGTCCAGGTCAGCAGGTTCACCGTGACCTGTGGTGCCGTGTCGAGTCCGGGGCGGCGCCCACCGATGCGGGCCGTCTGCACCCCCACGAGGGACTGGGCGCCGGACCGGACGTAACAGCGCCCGGGGGTCGCCTTGGAGATGTGGCCGGAGTCCGGGGAGTCGATGACGTCGCGGGACTCCTCACCGTTGGTGACGCGCAGCGCGATGCGGAGGTTGGTGTTGGCGCGGATGTCCGCGCTCACCACACCCGCGGGGCGCTGCGTGGCGAGCATCAGGTGCACGCCGAGGGAACGGCCTCGCCGGGCGATGTCCACGAGGCCCGCGATGAAGTCGGGAAGCTCGGCGACCAGGGAGGCGAACTCGTCGATCACCAGCATGAGCCGCGGCATCGGCTCGAGCGCGGGCCGCAGCCTGCGGGCGTCGTTGTAGTCCTCGATGTCCTTGGTCTCGGCCTCGAACAGGATCTCCTCACGGCGCTTCAGCTCCGCCGCGAGGGAGGCGAGCGCACGCTCGGTGAGGTGGGCGTCGAGGTCGCTGACCATGCCGACGGTGTGCGGGAGCCGCGCACAGTCCAGGAAGGCTGAGCCGCCCTTGTAGTCGATGAGGACGAAGTTCAGGGAGTCCGGGGTGTTGCCGACCGCGAGCGAGGTGATGATCGTCTGGAGGAGTTCGGACTTACCGGCACCGGTGGTACCCGCGATCAGGGCGTGCGGTCCGTCCCGCCGGATGTCCAGTACGAAGGGCCCGTCGGCGGCGATACCGATCGGCGCCGCCGTGGTCGATCCGCCCCGCTGCCAGATCCGGGCGATGTCCGAGCCCGTGGGGTTGGGCATCTCAAGGAGATTGAGCAGCCGGGCGGCCGTGGGAAGGGCGCTGTCGGCGTCGTCGCGGCTGACGTCGCGGACGGGGGCCATGGCGCGGGCCACGCGCTCGCACCAGGCGGTGGAGACCTGATCGGCGAGGACCTGCCCGACCGCCTCGTAGCCGTAGCCCCGGAGGTGGACGCGGGTCGGTGAGTCCGGGGTCCAGCAGACCGCGGTGCGGCACTCCTCGGGCAGGAGACGTTCGTCGTCGTCGACGCAGAGCGCGAATATGCCGTGCGCCGGGCCCTCCTGGAGCAGCTGCGGAACGCCGGGGACCCGGCGGAGCAGCCGCGCACCGTCGAGGATGAGCAGCACGTGGGACTCGGGGCGCAGGGCGTTCAGGCCGCCGTTGTCCTTCGCCGTCTGCTGTCTGCGCTGCAATTCGTTCAGGAGCTCGGTGACGCGACGGGAGATGGACTCGGCGTCGGTGCCCAGCAGCGCCACGCAGTTCTGGCCCTGCTGAGGGCTGGTGTGCGGCAGCCACTGGGTCCAGCTCCAGTGCTCCGCCGCGTCCTGCGCCGAGGAGAGGACCACCAGGGAGAGGTCGCGGGGACTGTGCAGGACCGCGGCCTGGGTGGCCATCCACCGGGTCGTCGAGACCGCGCGCGGCCGGTCACCCGCGATGCCGACCACGCCCAGCTCCGCGAAGGGAAGGGTCAGCGGCACATGGGTGACCGTCGGGGCCACCGGCTCCTCCTCGTCCCCGGCGGCGCCGCGCGCGAGGGCCAGGTCGATCTCGGCGCGCAGATCACCGAAGCCCACCCGCAGGTGCATCGCGTCGGGGTCGGTGATCCTGCGCTCCCACAGCCGGCGGCGCGGTCCCGTGGCGAACAGCAGGAGCTGACCCGGGTCGGGGAACGCCTCGCGGCGGCGGCGCTGGTCGACCTCGCCGAGCCGCTCCAGTTCGGCCTCGTGCGCCGCCAGTGCCTTCTTGTACTCCTTGAGGGCCGCTCCGTACTTCTTCTTGCCGTGCCGCCGGTCGCTGAACCACTGCCCCAGCATCATGACCGGCGACATCAGGCAGAACAGGAGCATGTAGATCATCTTCGTCATGAAGTACATGCCCACGCCGAAGAAGAGCGGCAGGATCATGGAAAGGAGCTGGAACCGGTGCGCCTCGTCCTTCTTCGGCTCCACCGGCACGATCAGGCGGGGGTTGGCACGCGGTGAGGTCAGCCGGGGCGGGCGGTTGTAGGCCAGACCGCCCTCGCCCGCCGGAGACAAGTGGGCGTCGGGCAGGCCGACTTCGGAGAGGCTGAAGAGCGATTCCCCGGACTTGAGGAGCGCGCCCGGCACCCACTCCCGCGCCCCGGTGACCGGCTCGTCGTCGAGGGCGAGCGAGACACCGTCGTACGGTGCGATCTCCACCCGTCCCTTGATGTCGACGGTGACGCGCGCGGCGTACCGCGCCAGATACGGGTCCTCGACAGCGAGCGTCTGTCCCGGCTGTGAGCCGATGGTGCTCACCCCGGCGTTCAGGCGGGCCACACGGCCTGCGCCCGGACCGCCGCTCACCGTGATCTCGTACCGGCCGTCGGGCTCACCGCCGGCCATGAAGGGCCCGACCGCGTCATCGGTGGTGAGGCGGACACCGTCGCGCAGCGCGGCGCCGATCTGCGCCTGCGGCTCCCAGAGCCTGCCGTCCACCCAGAGTCCGGTTCCGCCGGTGGTCCGCTGCGGCTGGCCGGGGAACGGGGTCACCATCCCCGGGGGCGGGAAGGGCAGAGCCGCCACGGGGCTGCCGAGCCGTTCCACCGCCGCGGCGACTTCGGCCGCGGTCGTGCCGTCGTCGACGTTTATCAACGCCTCCTGCGGCTCGGCCCCCTCCCGGACCACGGTCGCCCGTACTCGCATCGGTGCGTGCCCCTCCCGTTTGATTCTCGTCGCGGCGGCGACAACTAGGCCTTGGATACTTCCTCTACCGGAACCCCGGGAGCAAATGCCCCGACGGCCTCGGCGAGACGGCCTCGGTCGAGGGACCAGAGGTTGATGTGCCTGCTCGCCAGGAAGACCTCGTGGTCGACGTGCCCGGCGAGGCGGGTGGTCTGCTGGCGGTCGAGGGACGCGTTCTGGCCCGGGAGCGGCGGCGCGCCCGCTCTGCGGCGCAGCCCCACGTAATCCATGGTCGACGCCCCCGCGGTGAGGTGCTGCTGCCACAGGACCACCGCCTCGATGTCCTGCCAGGGGACGAAGGCGGTCTGGCGCGCGTACTTCGCCGGCGCACCGCCGAGCGTCACACCGCGTTCGTCGACGCGGAACGCGACGAGCCGTTTGGTCCACGCTCCGCTCAGGAGCTGGAAAGGCGTCCAGGTGAAGCGGGCCTCATATACCGGAGAGTGGTTTGCAGGCATGGGCGGATCGTAATCCGGCCGCAGCTCGCCCATGGGCCTGGCCCCTCCCCCGTTCGCACTCACGAACACATTAGCCACCGATGGCGCAGGAGTGGGAAGAGAGTAAGAACATTCTGGGGAGATGGGGTGAGGCCCCGGCCCCCGAGCTCACCCCACCCGGGACAACCGGGCCTTCGGATTGCCCGCCGCTGGG
>NZ_JASKYR010000209.1:0-12252 GCF_041028215.1 Streptomyces flavofungini | reverse complement strand
GCTCCAGTCGCCCCCGTCCTGCTCCGGCGCGAAGGCCGGGCCGGATACGTCGTCCTGAACCGGCCGCGGGCCATCAACGCCCTGAACCACGCCATGGTCCGCCTCCTGGACCGTGCCCTCACCGAGTGGGAGGACGACGGCTCGGTCCAGACGGTGGTCCTGACCGGCGCCGGGGAGCGCGGGCTCTGCGCGGGCGGCGACATCCGCTCCATCCACGACGACGTCCGGGCGGGGCGCCCGGCGGCCCCGGCCGCGTTCTGGTACGACGAGTACCGCCTCAACGCCCGCGTCGCCCGCTTCCCGAAGCCGTACGTCGCCGTGATGGACGGCATCGTGATGGGCGGCGGCGTGGGCGTCTCGGCCCATGGCGGGGTGCGCGTGGTCACCGAGCGCTCCCGGATCGCGATGCCCGAGACCGGCATCGGCTTCGTGCCGGACGTCGGTGGTACGTACCTCCTCACGCGCACGCCCGGTGAGCTGGGCACGCACCTCGCCCTGACCGGCTCCCCCGTGGCGGCCGGTGACGCGCTGTTCTGCGGGCTCGCCGACCACTACATGCCCTCGGAGCGGCTCGCGGCGTTCACCGCGGACCTCGCGGACATGCCCGCGGCCGACGCCGTGCGCCGCCACGAAGCACCCGCTCCCGGGGCGGAACTCGCCGCGCACCGCGAGTGGATCGACCACTGCTACGCCGCCGACACCGTCGAGGAGATCGTGGACCGGCTGTACGCCTGCGGCGACCGGCACGCCAAGGAGACCGCCGAGACGCTCCTCGCCAAGTCCCCGACCGCCCTCAAGGTCACGCTCGCCTCCCTGCGCCGGGCCCGTGCACTGCCGGACCTGGAAGCCGTGCTCACCCAGGAGTACCGCGTGTCCTGTGCGATGCTCGGCGCCCCCGACCTGCCCGAGGGCATCCGCGCCCAGGTGGTCGACAAGGACCGCAGGCCGCGCTGGTCGCCCGCGGAGCTCGCGCGGGTCACGGACGCCGATGTGGCCCACTTCTTCCGCGAGGCCGACGGGGGCCCGCTGCGCTTCGGCTGACCCATCTCCGCGACCCCGGCTCAGGGCGGGTCGGTCTCCGTCACCACGGCGAGGAGCTGGAAGGGCAGTTCCTTGTCCCACTGGGCGACGCCGAGGGCTATCCAGCGGTCGTCCACCCGCCACAGGTGCAGGTCAGGGACGCATGAGCTGAGATGGGCCCACGGCTCCGGTATCTCCTCGGCGGCGGGCCGGGAGCCGGGGCCGACGGCGGACTCCGCGTCCATCAGCCGGTCGAAGAGGCTCGCCAGGCTGAACCGCTGCGGCGGCCCCCAGCGGCCGGTGAGCAGGACCGTCAGACCGTCGCGCTCCGCCTCGTACTGCTCCTCGGTCAGGGTCCAGCGGGTGCCGTCGTCCTCCCAGAAGGTGTCGCTCGTCAGTAACTCCGCGATGTGATACCCGGGGCCTTCGGAGCCGCACTCCGACCTGCCGTGCTCCGCGGGGAAGTCCCGGGAGCGCAGCAGGTCGATCACGGCGAGATGCTGTGCGGTACTCATGAGACCCAGTAAAGCGGCCGCCACTGACAATCAGTCATCCGCCGGATGGCGTGCGCCCGTCGCGGGCGCTCACGCGTCACGGCGGCGGACCGCCCACCAGCCCGCGAGCAGTGCGGCCACGGACCAGGCCGCGAGGACGGCAAGTCCCGCCCAGGGGCCGAGCGATCCCGTCGGGGCCTCGTGCAGCACCTGCTGTCCCGCCCTGTCCGGCAGGAAGGCCGCGACGCCGCTGTCCATGTCGCCGACCACGAAGGACACGATCAGCGTGAAGGGGATCAGGATGCTCAGGACGGCGACGCCGCTGCGCAGCACGGCCGTCAGACCGGCCGCCAGGAGCGCCATGAGGGCCAGGTAGATCCCGCCGCCCACGCAGGCGCGCACGGCGCCCGGGTGGCCGAGGCCGATCGCGTCGTCCCCCAGGAACGCCTGGCCGGTCAGGAAGGTGCCGAAGCCGGTGAGCAGTCCGGCGAGGAGCGCCAGGCCGCCGACGACGGCCACCTTGGCGCCGTAGAACAGCCCGCGGCGCGGCACCGCGGCGAGGGAGATCCGCAGGGCGCCGCTCGTGTACTCCGAGGACAGGGCGGTCGTGCCGAAGCTGATGGCCGCGACCTGCCCGAAGTTGAGGGCGTAGAAGGCGCCGAAGAGCGGCTCGGCGCCGGCGTCGTCCGACGACTCGACTCCGCCCACTGTCGCGAAGACGAGGGCGGTGATGGCGACGGTCGCGAGGAACACGGTGAGCAGCGAGACGAGGCTCGACCGCAGGGACTTGATCTTGATCCACTCGGCGTGGGCGACGGGCAGCACCGGGGTGCGGGACACGGTCAGACCTCCTGGGGGGACGTGGCGGCGGGGGCCGCGGGCGCGGTGGCCGCGAACTCTGTCTCCTCCGCCGTGAGGGCGAGATAGGCCTGCTCCAGGGAAGCTTGCTCGTCGGCGAGTTCGAGTACGGGGATACCGGCGGACGCGGCGATCGCGCCGACCTCCTCGGCCCTGGCGCCGTCGACCGTCCAGCGGCCGTCGTGCGCGTCCCCGAGGGCGTACCCCTTGGCGATGAGGACGTCGCGGAGCCGGTCGGGGTCGGTCGTGCGCACCCGCACGCGCGCGTGGCTGTGCGCGCCGATGAAGTCCGGCATGGGCGTGTCGGCGAGGAGCCTGCCGCGGCCGAGGACCACCAGGTGGTCGGCGAAGGTGGCGGTCTCGTTCATGAGGTGACTGGAGACGAGGACCGTACGGCCCTCCTTGGCCAGGCGGCGCAGCAACTCGCGTACCCAGATGATGCCTTCGGGGTCGAGTCCGTTGGACGGCTCGTCGAGCATCACCACGGCGGGGTCACCGAGCAGGGCCGCCGCGATGCCGAGACGCTGCCGCATGCCGAGCGAGAACGTCTTGATCCTGCGTCCGGCCACGCTCGTCAGACCGGCCTCGTCCAGGACCTCGTCGACGCGGCGTGCCGGGAGGCGGTTGCTGACGGCGAGGGCGAGCAGGTGGCTGCGGGCGGTGCGGGAGCCGTGGGCGGCCTGGGCGTCGAGGAGCGCGCCGACGTGGCGCAGGGGGTCGGGCAGCGCGGCGTAGGCGCGTCCGCCGACCGTCGCCGTGCCCGACGTCGGCCGGTCCAGGCCGAGGACGAGGCGCATGGTGGTCGACTTGCCCGCGCCGTTGGGGCCGAGGAAGCCGGTGACCCGGCCGGGGCGGACGCTGAACGTGAGGGCGTCCACGGCCCGGGTCGTGCCGTACTCCTTGGTGAGGTCTTGGACGTCGATGCTGGTCATGGGGACAGCCTGGCCGTGGAGGGGGCCCGTGGTCCTCCCCCGCCCGGGGAGTCCTTCTCCCCCGGGCGGGGGAGCCGGGCGCCCCGGCCCTGCTGGCACGATGAGCGTCATGCCCGGCTCTCCAAGAACCCTGACGCGCGTGGTCGGCCACCTCACGCGCGCGGTCACCTATACGCGCTGGCTGCATGTGTTCCTGGGGTCGGCCATCGCGTGGGTGAGTGCCTCGATCTATCCGGGGCTCTCCGAACCCTCGTTCACCGACTGGGTGCTCGTGGCGGTGCTTCCGGCGCCGCTGCTGGTGACGGCCGCCATGGTGCCCGTCGTGCGCAGGGCCGAGGGATTGCAGGCCCGGATGATGCTGTTTCCCGGTCAGCACGCGCGCGGGGCGGGCGCTGCGGTGGAGGAGCCGGGCATCTCCGTGGCCCCCTCCGCCTCCTGGCGTGACCGCGCGCGGACCGCCGTGTGGCTGGTGTTCCGCCTGGAGACCGGCGTCGCCCTGGTCCTGGTGACGGGCCAGCTGCTCGGGATGGTCTTCACCATCATCGGTGCCAACGACCAGCCCCCGGAGAGGGACGGGCTGCTGCTCACCGTCCCGGAACCGTTCGCGGTCCGCCTGGCGCTGCTTCCTCTGCTCGTCCTGGTGGAACTCGGTGCCCTCCTGGGGGCAGGGCACCTCACGGCCCTGGCGGCCCGCCGGCTGCTCGGCCCCTCCCCCGCCGAACGCCTCGCCCTCATGGAGGAGCGCACCGAGCAGCTCCTGGAGCGCAACCGCATCGCGCGCGAACTGCACGACTCCCTAGGGCACGCGCTGACCGTCGCCGTCGTGCAGGCGGGTGCCGCGAGGGCCGCCGCCGACCCGGAGTTCACCGCGCGGGCGCTGGAGGCGGTCGAGGAGACCGGGCGGGCCGCGCTGGAGGATCTGGAGCGGGTCCTGCGGGTGCTGCGCGAGGACGGGCAGCCGGTGAGCGGCAGGCCGACCCTGGCCGACGCCGATCGTCTGGTGCAGTCGGCGCGCGCCTCGGGCGCCACGGTGGACGTCGGGGTGACGGGCCCCGTGGAGCGGCTGCCGGGCCCCGTCTCCCGCGAGGGCTACCGCATGCTCCAGGAGGCGCTGACCAATGTCCTGCGCCACTCCGGCCCCGTTCCGGTGCGGCTGCGCATAGCGGTGGACGACGGCCGCATGGTGATGGACGTGCGCAACCCGCTGCCCGGTACCGCCGGTTCGACCGGGCGCGGCGGCAGCGGGCTGCGCGGCATCCGGGAGCGGGCCACGCTGCTCGGCGGGCGGGCCACCACGGGCCCGCTCGACGGCGACTGGCAGGTGCACGTCGAACTGCCCCTGCGGTGATCTACGCTGGCCGGATGCCGGTCTCAGTGCTCCTCGTGGACGACGAACCCCTGGTACGCGCGGGCCTGCGCGCCGTTCTGGAGGCACAGCCCGACCTCAGCGTCTGCGGTGAGGCGGCCGACGGGGCGGCGGTCATCCCGCTCGTCCGCGAGCTGCGGCCGGACGTGATCGCGATGGACGTCCGCATGCCGCTCCTGGACGGCATCGAGGCCACCCGCGCGGTGCTTCGCACGGTGCGGGACCCACCCAAGATCCTCGTGGTGACGACCTTCGAGAACGACGAGTACGTGTACGAGGCGCTGCGCGCGGGCGCCGACGGCTTCCTGCTGAAGCGGGCGAGGCCCGCGGAGATCGTGCACGCCGTGCGCCTGGTCGCCGAGGGCGAGTCGCTGCTCTTTCCCGCCGCGGTGCGGCAACTGGCGGGTGAACACGGCAGGCACCGGGGCAACGCCGAGGCCAGGGCCGCGCTGGACCGGGCGGCTCTGACCGGGCGCGAGGCCGAGGTGCTGCGGCTGATGACGCGCGGTCTGTCCAACGCGGAGATCGCCGACCGTCTGGTGGTCGGCACCGAGACGGTGAAGTCGCACGTCAGCGCCGTCCTCGGCAAGCTGGGCGCACGCGACAGGACGCAGGCCGTCATCGTGGCGTACGAATCCGGTTTCGTGGCACCTGGATGACGAGGGAAGGCCGGGGGAAGGCGGGCCCGGCACTCGCCGGGGCCCTGTCCTACGAGTACGATCCGGCCATCATGCGCACGAGCTGGAAGGACGGACGTTGGGGCAGCTGACCGGCGGGGACCCCTCACTGCTGCGGCGGATCAACTCCGCGGTGGTGCTGCACGCGCTGCGTGCCGCGGACCTGGCGACGCTCACCGAGATCACCCGCGTGACCGGGCTCTCCCGGCCCACCGTGGAGGGCGTCGTCGAGGGGCTCATGGAGGCCGGGCTCGTGGTGGAGTCGGCGGCCGAGGACAGCGGCGCCCGGCGTCAGGGGCGGCCCGCGCGGAAGTTCCGCTTCCGCGCCGAGGCCGGTCATCTGCTCGGCCTGGAGATCGGCCCGCACCGGGTGGCGGCGGTCCTCGCGGACCTGGACGGCAAGGTCCTCGGCACGGCGTCGAAGGACGTCTCCGAGGACGCCCCCGCCGACGACCGCCTGGAGCGGCTGCGCACCACGGTCGCCGATCTGCTGCGCCGCGCGGGCATCGCCCGCAACACGCTGCGCGCGGTCGGCGTGGGCAGCCCCGGCATCCTGGAGGCGGACGGCACGGTGCGGCTGAGCACGGCGCTGCCCGAGTGGACCGGGCTCCAGCTCGGCGAGCGGCTGCGCCGCTCCTTCAGGTGCCCGGTGCTCGTGGAGAACGACGCCAACGCGGCGGCCGTGGCCGAGCACTGGAAGGGCGCGGCGGCCGGCATCGACGACGTGGTCTTCGTCAACGCCGGGCTGAGTCCGGGGGCCGGTTCGCTGATCGGCGGTCGGCTGCACCGCGGCTTCGGCGGCGCGGCGGGCGAGATCGGCGCCCTGCACCTGCTCGGCCGCGAGGTCACTCCGGAGACGCTGCTCTCCACCACGGGCGAGCCGCTGCACCCGCTGGACGAGCAGGCCGTCGCCGCGGTCTTCGCGCACGCCAAGGAGGGCGACGCACGGGCGCAGGCGGCCGTGGAGCGCTTCATACAGCGCCTCGTGCACGATGTGGCGGCCCTGGTCCTCGCCCTGGACCCCGAGCTGGTCGTGGTCGGCGGCTGGGCGGCGGGCCTGGACGGTGTCCTCGAACCCCTGCACAGGGAGCTGGCACGCTACTGCCTGCGGCCGCCCCGGGTCGCCCTTTCGATGCTCGGCCAGGCGGCTGTGGGGACCGGGGCGCTGCGGCTCGCCCTCGACCACGTGGAGGAGCAGTTGTTCGCCGTGGAGGGCACGGTCACCGCACGCCGCTGAGCGCGCGCGACCCCGCCGGGCCGAGGGGCCGGGCGGGGTCGTGGTGTCCGTACGAGCGGTGCCGCCTCAGGCGGCGCCGCCCTCGGGTCCGTGGTGTATCTCGACGCCCGAGTCGCCGAAGGTGAGGCGGCAGGTGTCCGCGCGGTAGGTGGCGACGGAGACGGCCGCCGTGCGGCCCTCGGCGAAGAAGCGGGTCGTCACGAGCAGGACCGGGGCTCCCGGGAGCCGGTCGAGCGCCTTGGCGTCGTCCGCGCGGGCCGAGCCGAGCTCGACGGCCCTGTCCTGCCCTTCGAGGCCGAGCCGGGCGAGGTCACGCAGGACCACGCGCGCGCGGGCCGCGCCCGAGGCCGCGTCCATGCCGGTGAGCTCGGCGACCGACGAGGTCGGTACGTAGAGCAGCTCGGCGGCGACGGGCTGGCCGTTGGAGACGCGGGTGCGGCGGATGACGTGGACCTGCTCCTCGGGGAGCGTCTGGAGCATCCGGGCGACGTCCACGGGAGGCACTCCGGGCGCGCAGTCCGCGGGCTGCCAGGCGTCGCCGGTCTCGCCGGGCCAGGAGCCCTGGGCGGAGCCGACGGCCACGCCCATGCGCGGCGGGGCGACGGTCGTGCCGACCCCGCGGCGGCGCTGGAGCCTGCCTTCCAGTTCGAGCTGTTCGAGTGCCTGGCGGAGCGTGGCGCGGGCGACGCCGAAGCGGGCGGCCAGATCGCGCTCGTTCGGCAGGATCTCCCCGACGGCGAACTCGGAGTCGAGCGCCTCACTGAGCACGGTCTTCAGATGCCAGTACTTCGGCTCCGGCACCGTTTCGAGCTGCGTGGTCCCCACCCTGTCCTCCGCAATCGCCGTTCACCGGCGGCTTTTTAGCGCCCTTGTTTATTAAAGGTTCCTGCACTATCCCTGCGACCATAGGCCCGCCCTGATCCTTGGTCAAGACCAATCCTCGATCCGTAACGGTCCGCACAGGGGTGATGCCACAGAGCATTCATGCGGAGTTCGCAAGCGGCCAAGCAGGCGTTATCGGCCACGCCGGGGCCCGGGGCGCCGAAGATCACACGGCGAAGGGGCCTCCGCCAGGCGACGGAGACCCCTTATCCCGCGATTCGCACGCTTTGCGCATGCCCCTGATTGTTGAGCCTTAACGGGTGAGTGTCACAAGCTTGTCCGGATTGCGGACGATGTAGATGCTCTGGACGCGGCCGTCGACGACGTCCAACTGGAAGACGCTGTCCGGCGCGCCGTCCACGAGGAAGAGCAGGCATTCGGCGCCGTTGAACTCCATGAAGCGGAATTCCACCCGGCCCGCCACCCCGTCGATGCCCTTGCGGGCGGCGCCGTGCAGGAAGCGGCCCACCTTGTCGGCGCTCTCCAGGACCCGCACCGGAGCCTTGGCCTTGCCCCCGCTGTCGCCGACCAGCCGCACATCGGGGGCGAGCAGCGCCATCAGTCCGTCGAGGTCCCCCTCCGTCGCCGCCGCCAGGAAGCGCTCGGTCAGATCACGGCGCTGGGCCGGGTCCACCTCGTAGCGCGGGCGGCCCGCGTCGACGTGCTTGCGGGCCCGTCCGGCGAGCTGGCGCACGGCGGCCTCGCCCCGGTCGAGCGTGGCCGCGATCTCGGCGAAGGGGAACCCGAAGGCCTCGCGCAGCACGAAGACGGCGCGTTCGAGCGGCGAGAGGGACTCAAGGACGACGAGGACCGCGAGGGACACCGAGTCGGCGAGCACCGCGCGCTCGGCCGTGTCGGGCACGGTGGGCCCGTAATCGGTCGCGTAGGGCTCGGGGAGCCAGGGCCCCACATAGGCCTCGCGGCGGGACTGCACGTGGCGCAGCCGGTCGATGGCGAGCCGCGTGGTCACCCGCACCAGATAGGCGCGGGGTTCGCGCACCTGGCCGTGGTCGGCCGTGGACCAGCGCAGCCAGGCCTCCTGGACGACGTCCTCGGCGTCGGCCACCCGGCCGAGCATGCGGTAGGCCACGCCCATCAGGACGGAACGGTGTTCTTCGAAGACGTCGGTCGCACTGTCGGTAGCCACCCCTCCATCCCAGCCCACGGAGGGATCGGCTGTCCAGGAGAAATAGCCGGCCCGGACCCGGGTGCGAGCCGTCGGCACCCCCCGGGCGGGAAACGCGTGGCACACCCCCTCTTGAAGTGCGGGCTACCGAGCGGTAATTGTTGCTGACAGCATGTCTAACGATCTGAGGAACCGTCGTCACGCGGCGGGGACGGGAGCAGCCATGGCCGCAGAGGTGTCCTTCGACGTCGCGTCGCCCGCCGGTCCGCGCACCGCGACGATCTCCTACGCGCGTGCGGGCGCCGGTGAGCCCTTGCTGCTCCTGCACGGCATAGGCCACCACCGGCAGGCCTGGGACCCGGTCGTGCGGATCCTCGCCGCCGAGTACGACGTGATCGCCGTGGACCTGCCGGGCTTCGGCGCCTCCCCCTCGCTGCCGGACGGCCTCGCCCACGACCTGCCGACCGTCGTCCCCGCGCTCGGCGCCCTGTGCCGGGCCCTGGGGATCGAACGCCCGCATGTCGCGGGCAACTCCCTGGGCGGGCTGCTCGCCCTGGAACTCGGCCGCGAGAAGCTCGCGCGGTCCATCACCGCCCTCTCCCCCGGCGGCTTCTGGACCCCGGCGGAGCGCCGCTACGCGTTCGGCACCCTGCTGGCGATGCGGCAGGGGGCCCGTCTGCTGCCCGTGCCCGTGATCGAGCGCCTCTCCCGGTCCGCGGCCGGGCGCACCGCCCTCACCAGCACCATCTACGCACGCCCCTGGCGGCGTTCACCGGACGCGGTCGTCGCGGAGACCCTCGCGCTGCGCCATGCCACGGGCTTCGCGGCCACCTTGACGGCGGGCCGCGACCTTCCCATGGGCGAGGACGTGACGGGCCTCCCGGTCACCATCGCCTGGGGCAACAGGGACCGGCTGCTCGTGCCCCGCCAGGGCATCCGCGCCAAGCGGGCGATACCCGGGGCCCGGCTCATCCGGCTCACCGGCTGCGGCCACGTGCCGATGAACGACGACCCCGCCCTCGTGGCCCGCGTCATCCTGGACACCTGCCGTGCCGCGAAAGCGCCCGCTCAGGAGTTGGACCACGCGCGCGTGCAGAGCACGAGCCGGTAGCCGTCCGGGTCCTCGACCGTGACGCCCCACTCGTTCCAGTACGGGTTGGGCGAGACCGCCCGCCTGCCGCCGTGCCCCTCCAGACGCGCGATCAGCTCCTCGGGCACGGGACCGTCCACGTAGACCACGAGCAGATCGTCCTCGGTGGGGCGCGGCTGGACCGGCGCGGCGGCCTCGTGGACGAGTTCGAGGTGCCAGGAGGCGTCCGGCCACCCCACCATGAGCAGGGCGTGCTCACCGGGGGCGGTGCCGCCGTCGCTCCGGTACACCACGCTCAGGCCGAGGCCGTCGGCCCAGAAGCGTTCGGCCGCCGCCAGGTCCCGCGAGGGGCGGGCGATGCGGATGTGGCTCTGGCCGTTGACCGGCATGGTGGTCCCCCTCGATGTGCGGCTCGGGTGCGGTGCGCCCGGCGGCGCGCCGTGATCATCAGCGTAGACGGATGTACGCGCGACAGTTCCCCCGTACGGGCCGTGAGTTGTTCACTTGTGGTTCGCGTGAAGGCTGTGGCGCGCACCCGACGGGACGCCCGCAGACTGGTCGCACCCGTCAACTGGAGGCGCATTCATGTCATCACGTCAGCCGAGCCAGGCACCCCGCCGCCGCAGCCTGCTGCGCGGCTCGCTCGCCGTACCCGCGGCGCTGGCCGCGGCCTCGTCGGCGCTGCCCGCGTTCGGCGGGGCGGCTCCCGCGCTCGCCCTCTCCGGGCGCCCGGCGGCGAAGTGGGGTGTACAGGCGGGGGACGTGACCGCGCACGCGGGGCTCGTCTGGGTACGCTCCGACCGCCCGGCGCGGATGATCGTGGAGACCTCCGCCACCGAGTCCTTCCGCGACGCGAGACGCTGGCGCGGGCCGCTGCTCGGTCCGGACACCGACTTCACGGGCACCACCCGGCTGCGCGGCCTGCCCGCAGGTGAGCAGATCCACTACCGCGTGCTGCTCGCCGACCCCGACGACCCGCGCCGCACCGGCGAACCGGTCGGCGGCACGTTCCGCACGACGCCGAAGGGCCGCAAGGGCGGCGTGCGCTTCCTGTGGTCGGGCGACATCGCGGGGCAGGGCTGGGGCATCAACCCCGACCGCGGCGGCTACCGGATCTTCGAGGAGATGCGCCGCCGCGACCCCGACTTCTTCCTGTGCAGCGGCGACAACATCTACGCCGACGGGCCCATCCTGCCCAGCGTGACGCTGCCCGACGGCAGCGTGTGGCGGAACGTGACGACGGAGGAGAAGTCCAAGGTCGCCGAGAGCCTCGCGGAGTTCCGGGGCGCGTTCCGCTACAACCTGCTCGACGACAACCTGCGGCGGTTCAACGCCCAGGTGCCGTCCCTCGTGCAGTGGGACGACCACGAGGTGCACAACAACTGGTACCCGGGGCAGATCCTGGACGACGCCCGCTACACCGAGAAGAACGTCGACGTGCTCGCGCGCCGCTCCCTGCGGGCGTTCAGCGAGTACTTTCCCGTCTCCACGCTGCCGCCCGGCGACGAGGACGGCCGGGTCTACCGCGTGCTGCGGCACGGACCGCTCCTCGACGTGTTCGTCCTGGACATGCGCACCTACCGCAACGCCAACTCCCCGAACCGGCAGCCCGAGGACGCCACCGGCATCCTCGGCGCCCGGCAGCTGGACTGGCTGAAGCGGGAGCTCTCCCGTTCGCGTGCGGTGTGGAAGGTGATCGCCTCCGACATGCCGCTCGGCCTCGTGGTGGCCGACGGAAGGACGAACTTCGAGGCCGTCGCGCAGGGCGACCCCGGCGCCCCGCTCGGCCGCGAGCTCCAGATCGCCGAACTCCTGCGGCACATCAAGCACCGCGGCATCACCGGCACCCTGTGGCTCACCGCCGACGTGCACTACACCTCCGCGCAGCACTACGACCCCTCGCGCGCCGCGTTCACGGACTTCGCGCCGTTCTGGGAGTTCGTGTCCGGGCCGCTGGCCGCGGGCGGCTTCCCCGCGGCGAAGCTGGACGGAACCTTCGGCCCCGAGCAGACGTTCATCAAGGCACCGGCCCGCGCCAACACCTCACCGGCCGAGACGCCGCAGTACTTCGGAGAGGTGGACATCGACGGCGGCAGCGGGGAGCTGACCGTGCGGCTGCGGCAGGAGGGCGGTGGCGTCCTGTTCACCAAGGTCCTGGAGCCCGGCCGCGTGGGCCAGTAGCCGGTCGGCGCAAAGCGGGCGGAAGGCGGGCGGAAGGCGGCTTAACTCATCGGTCACAGCATGTTTGTGATCACGCAACACCGGTCGCGCACAGTGGCCGTATGCGCACTGACATGTCTCATGTGACCCGGACCAAGCACGGCCGACCCGTCCACCACTGGCGGCGCGACGTGGTGGAGCTGGCGGCCCTGTTCACCGCCGTGGCGGTGGCGGACGCGGTGGCCAACATGATCGGGCACAGCCCCGGAGGCCCGGCCCTCCTCGTGATCTCGGCCGTGGTGCTGGTCGCCACGGCCGGGTTCCACACCTGGTGGGCACGGCGCCACAACCACGCGCCCCCGGCGGCGCCCGATACCGGCGCCCGGCCGCCCGCCCCCGCGGCGCAGGCC
>NZ_JASKYR010000208.1:0-11472 GCF_041028215.1 Streptomyces flavofungini | reverse complement strand
CTTCAGCATCGCCCTGGCGATGGKCACCGGCGCGGCCGTCGGGGTCTGCGTCTACGCCGTCAGCCGCACCGGCGGCACCTTCCTCTTCGCGATCGCCGGGGGACTGGCCGGGGCGCTCGTCGCCGTGGGCCTGGACGTCTACCGGCGTTCGGCGCGGCTGACCGAGGTCCGGATCACCGTTCCGCAGCTCAGTGAGCTGACCTTCGTCGTCAACAACGAAGCGCGGCAGGTCGCCTGGCAGCTCTTCGTCGAGTCGGTGACGCGCGTGTCGGTGCAGCGCCTCAATGACGACGAGGGCCTGCTCAGGGAGGCCATGACCTCGCTGTACGGGCTGTTCGCGTCCACCAGGGAGACGCTGAAGGTGAGCCGCCCCTCGACGCAGGTGAGTGCGGGGGCGGGCCTCACGGTGGAGGCCCTCGCGGTCAACTTCCTCAACGCCGAGCTGCGTCCGTTCCTGTCGCGGTGGCACCCCCGGCTGCGGGCCTTCGAGGAGGCACATCCCGGCCGTCCGGAGTCGGAGTGGCCACGCGCCGCGGAGTGCCGTGCGGAGCTGCGCGACGTCCAGGCCCACGCACGGGAGTACGTCCTCGCCTTCGCGCGGCTCGCCGGAGTCCGTGACGCGGCCGCGATGCTCGGCGCGGCGGCGGGGCCCGCCGACCATGAGCCGCCGACGGTGCCCCGGGCGCGCGAGCAGCGCCGGGAGGGCGAGTAGCGCCGGGAGGGTGATGCCGTACCGTTCCGCCATGGAGAAGCGCGGATCATGGACACGCCACAGTGGCGAGCGGCTGGTCTCCGGTGAGCACTTCGGGGTGTGCCGCGACGAGGTGACGCGACCCGACGGAGCGCGGGGCCGCTACGACTGGGTGGAGATGCCCGACCAGGTGCGGATCGCCGCCGTGGTCGACGGCTGCCTGCTGCTCGTCGAGCAGTACCACTATCTCGCGGGCCGGTTGTGGCAGCTCCCTGGCGGGGCCGTCGATCCGGGCGACGACAGCGCGCGGGCTGCGGCGCGGCGCGAGCTGGCCGAGGAGACCGGATACCGGGACGGCACATGGACGAGCCACGGCCACCTCTTCCCCCTGCCCGGCCTGACTCCGGCGCGGGTCCACCTGTGGCGGGCCGACCACCTCGTGCCCGGAGCGGCCCGCCCCGAACCCGGCGAGGCGGACCTGCGGGTGCACCACGTGCCCCTGGCCGATGCCGTGCGCGCGGCTCGGGACGGCCGTATGCCCTGCGCCCCCAGCGCGGCCCTGGTCATGACGGTGGCGTCGGCGCCGGGCGGCTGAACGGCGTCCCGGCGAGAGCCGCCGTGATCTGACGCGTCGTCTGGGCGGCGACCCGGGGGTGGGTGGCGGCGTAGTGGGTGTAGGCGTTCAGACCGGTGGCGAGGGCCAGGCCGCGGCCCCGTGTCCAGGTGGCGTCGTCGACGCCGAGCGCCTCGCGGAAGACGGCCCGGCTCCGGGCGGACATCAGGGTGAAGGCGATGGTCAGGTCGCAGGCCGGATCGCCCATGCCGAGTTCGCCGAAGTCGATGACCGCGCTGAGGGAGCCGTCACGGGTGAGCAGGTTGCCGGTGTGGAAGTCGCCGTGGAAGAGGACCGGGGGTCCCTCCCATGCCGGGGCGTTCAGTGCCGCCTCCCACAGCTCGGTCATGGCGGTGGTGTCGAAGGTGCCCTCGACCTCGGCGATGGCGGCCCGCGTCGCGCTGTCCCGGTCGGCGAGCGGCTGGGCGGTGAGGCCGCCGCGCGCGTCCTCCGGGAAGTCCTCGGTCCTGAACGACTGGAGGGCGGTGAGGAACTCAGCGAGCCGCACGGCGGTCTCGGCCGAGTCCTCCAGGGCCTCGGCCGTCGCCACCCGGCCGTCCAGCCAGCGGGAGACCGCCCATGGCCAGGGGTAGCCGAAGGCGGGTTCACCCACGCCCATCGGCACGGGGACGGCCAGGGGCAGGCGCGGGGCGAGCCTGGGCAGCCACTCGGCTTCCTTCCTGGCCTGCCCGATGGCCCCGTCGTGGCGCGGCAGCCGGAGGGCCAGCTCCTGCCCGAGCCGGTAGATGACGTGGTCCGAGCCTGCCGGGTCGACCAGGGTGAGGGGCAGCTCGGCCCACTGCGGGAACTGGGCCGCGAGCAGACGCCGGGCCAGCGCTTCGCCGATCACGGGGAGAGGCTCCTCGGGAGCCGCGGCCGTCGCGGATGCGCTGGGTACGGCGGGTGCGGTGGGTACGGAGGGTGTGGTGGACGCGGCGGGTTCCAAGTACGACTCCCTGGGCGGGCCCGTTCGATGTGACGGGCAGTCGGGTCCATCACAGTGCCTTACGGGCCCGCCTGTCGATCACTTTTCCGTCGTGCTCAGTCCCGCGCGACCGTCAGCACGATCTTGCCCCGGATGTGTCCCAGGGCCGCGCGCTCATGTGCCGCTCGGGCCTCCGTGAGCGGGAACGTGCTGTCGATCGCGACGCCGACCGTGCCCGCGTCCAACAGGCGTCCCAGCTCGGCGAGTTGCGCTCCGTCCGAGCGGACCTGGGAGGTGGAGACCGTCACGCCGAGGCGCGCGGTCTCCGCTTCGTCGAACTCCCCCGGGAAGACGGCGAAGTGGGCGCCGCCGCGCTTGAGCGTACGCAGGAGCCGCCCGCTGCCGGGGCCGCCGACCGTGTCCAGAACGAGGTCGATGTCGTGCACGGTCTCATCGGCGCGCCTCTTGGTGTAGTCGATGAACTGATCGGCGCCCAGCTCGTCGAGGAACGCCTCGTGCGCGCCCGAGGCCACGGCGACGACACGTGCGCCCTGCCACTTCGCGAGCTGTACGGCGAAGTGACCCACACCGCCCGCGGCACCGTTGACGAGCACCGTGGTGCCCGCGCCGAGGGGGACCGGGCGGTGCCGGTGCTCCTGGAAGGGGGAGGGGTGGTCGTGCCCGACCTCGATCAGGTACTGCCACGCCGTGAGACCGGCCATGGGGGCCCCGGCGGCGTGGATGTGGTCGACGCCCGCGGGCTTCAGCGCCAGGTCGGACGCGGGCGCGGCCACGTACTCGGCGTAGGCGCTGCCCCGGAAGCCGGGGAAGCGCAGCAGACCGAAGACCTCGTCGCCGACGGCGAAGCCGTCCACGTCCCCGGCGACGGCCGCGACGACGCCGGACACGTCCGTCCCGGGAATCACCGGCAGGCCGACCGGCGGCCCCGGGTCTCCTGGCACCTCCGTGAGACCGCCGCGCAGGTACCAGTCCGGCGGATTGACGCCGACCGCGTGCACGCGCACCAGCACCTCTCCCGGACCCGGCGAGGGGACCGCCACCTCCTCGGCGCGCAGCACCTCGGGGCCGCCGTGCTCGTGCAGCCGGACCGCTCTCATCGTCTCTGTCGGCATCGTTTGCTCCTCCCGCGCACCGGGTTAGGGTTATGTGGATCGGTGCTCCACATAAGTGGACCACTGATCCGAATATATGGACCACTGATCCGGATAGTCAAGAGGGACCGATGCGGGCCGACGCCAAGAAGAACCGCGACCACCTGCTCGCCGTAGCGGGCGCCGCCATCGCCGAGCAGGGCGTCGAGGTGTCCCTGCGCGACATCGCGCGCCGGGCCGGGGTCGGCCTCGCCACGCTGATCCGGCACTTCCCGACGCGCGAGGCGCTCCTCGAAGCCCTGCTCCACACGAGCTTCGGCGAGCTCACGGCGCGGGCGGATGACCTGGAGACGTCGAGCTCACCCGGCGACGCCCTGGCCACCTGGGTACGCGACTGCGTGGCGTGGACCACCGAGTACCGAGGGGTGACCGTGCTGATGGCCGCCGCCATCGAGGACACCGAATCGGCGCTCCACGCGTCGTGCGTCACCCTGCGCGCGGCCGGGGCGCGGCTTCTCGCCCGAGCCCAGGAGGCGGGTGCGGCGCGGGCCGACATGSACGGCACCGATCTGTTCGCGCTGATCGCGGCCCTCGCGTGGCTCGGCGACCAGCCCGCCCTCGCGCCGCGCGCCGACCACCTCTTCGGCATCGTCGCCGACGCGATCGTGGTGGGGAGCCCGAAGGCCCCGTAGCGGTCGCTATCCGTGCTGTCCGCTGGTGGTCGCCTTCGGCCGGGGCGTGGTGGGCGCCTCGGTGCCGGGGTCGGGGCGGGTGCCGCCGCGTACGGCGCCGATTCCGGCGGTGACGACGAGCAGGACACCGGCCGCGGGGGCGAGGCCCGGTATCTGGCCGAGGACGAGAAGCCCGGCCAGGAGTGCGATGGCGGGTTCGATGCTCATCAGGGTGCCGAACGCGGAGGTGGTCAGCCGCCGGAGGGCGAGGAACTCCAGGACGAAGGGGAGGACGGCGCTCAGCAGGGCGAGCCCCAGCATGGCGGTCAGCAGCGGCCAGGTGACTCGTGCGAGTTCCGAAGGGGCGGCCACCAGCAGTCCGATGACACCCGCGACGGGCATCGAGATGGCGAGGCCGTCCAGCCCCGTCACGGTGTCGCCCACATGCTGGGTCAGCAGGATGTAGGCCGCCCAGCACCCCGCGGCGGCCAGTGCGAAGCCCGCGCCGACCGGATCGATGCCGCCCTGCCACGGCTCGGTCAGCGCCAGGACTCCGAGGGCCGCGAGGGCCGTCCAGTACCGGCGCCCCCGGCCGGGTCCGCAGAGGGACACCGCCAGTGGGCCGAGGAACTCCAGCGCGCTGGCGGTACCCAGCGGCAGCCGGGTCACGGCCAGCATGAAGAACAGCATCATGCCCGCGCTCACCGCTCCGAGGACGGCGCAGGCCCCCAGGCCCCGGCCGGTGAAGTCCCGCACCCGGGGCCGGACCAGGACCAGCAGGAGCAGACCCGCCCACGCCAGGCGCAGCCCTGTCGTGCCCAGCGCCCCGAGCCGGTCCGTCAGCGGTACGGACAGGGCGAGGCCGAGCTGGATGGCGGACATGGACGTCACGGCCATCATCGCTCCGGTGGCGGAAGCGGGCAGGTGGGACCGTGTGCGGTGGTGCGGCAGGTTCATGGCCGCAGTAGACGCGTAGGGAACCGTTCGCGTCCACGTGCTGATGTTGAACAATTCGTCCGCGAATCCTGGACAATGCATGGATGGAGACGCGACGGCTGCGGATGCTGGTGGAATTGTCACGGCTTGGCTCGATGCGAGCGGTGGCCGACACCCTCGGCACGACGACCTCGACCGTCTCGCAGCAGATCGCCGCCCTGGCCAGTGACATGGGGACCGCCCTGATCGAGCCGCGCGGGCGCCTCGTCCAGCTCACCCCGCAGGGCCGTCGGCTGGCCGAACACGCCGTGACGATCCTCGCCGCCGTCGAGGCGGCGCGCCACGACCTCGCCCCGGAAGGCGAGCCCAGCGGCACCCTGCGCGTCGCCGGATTCGCCACCGCCATCCGCGAGCAAGTGCTGCCCATCGTCACCGACCTCGCCGGGAGCCACCCGCGCCTCCGCGTCCTGATCCGCGAACACGAGCCCGCCGAAGCGCTGCGGCTCCTGGCCGAGGACGCCACGGACCTGGCCCTGACCTACGACTACAACCTGGCACCCGCGACCGAGGACCCCGCGCTGCGCGCCACCGCCCTGTGGACCGCGCGCTGGGGTCTGGGAGTTCCGGCGCGGGCCGGCGTCCGGGAGGGGTCGACGACCCTGGAGGTCTTCGCCCGGTTCGCCGGGCACGACTGGATCGTCAACTCCCGCAACACGGCGGACGAGACCGTCATCCGCACCCTCGCCTCCATGGCGGGCTTCACCCCGCGCATCACGCACCAGGCGGACAGCCTGGACCTCGTCCAGGGCATGATCACCGCCAACCTCGGGGTGGGTCTGCTCCCCGTCGGCACGGCCACCCTCCCGGCCGTGCGGCTTCTTCCGCTCGCCGGTCCGGACGTCGAGCTGCGCGCCTACGCGGTCGCCCGGCAGGGCCGCCTGGACTGGCCGCCCCTCGCCCTGGTCACCGGCCTCCTTCTCAGGCGGCCCCCGGTCCACCCTCCGTCCGGCGCTGCCGCTCATGGTGCCGACGGGCCTTGAGGCGGTTGCCGCACGTCTTCATCGAGCACCATCGCGCGGTGTTGGCGCGGCTGTGGTCCACCAGGAACAACCGGCAGTCGCTGTTGGCGCACGGCCGCAGCCTGCCGGGCAGTTCGCGCTCGACGGCGGCCCAGGCGAGGACCAGCTCGACGGCCGACCGCCGCTCCGCCTCGACCTCCAGGACCCAGTCCAGCCCCTCGGCGGTCAGCCGGGGCACCTTGCGCGCACCCGCGACACACGCCGCCAGGGACTCCGGCCCGCTCTCGCCGCGCACCACGAGCTGGAGCGCGTCCCGGGCCGTCCTGAGCCATGTCCGCTCGGCGGGGCCACCGCGGCCGCCGTGCCGGGCCGCCCACTGATCCAATGCCGGATCCTCCGCCCACAGGTCGTGCGGCACCCCGTCCATGACGGGCGTGCTGTTCAGGGCTTCGAGCAGTGCTTCCTCGGCGAGCACCGCACCTCCTTCACATATAACCGGCTTGGGCCACTTGACAGGTTACAGCCTTGGGGGTGAGTCTACGGGTAAGAACTAACCACATAAAAGTCCCAAGGGGGTTACCCATGGCTGAGGTGCGACACCGCTACGCATCCGTACGCGGGCACGAGGTCTTCTACCGGGAGGCGGGTCCCGCCGACGCCCCGGTCGTCGTGCTGCTGCACGGATTCCCGACCAGCTCACGCATGTTCCGGCACCTGATCCCCGCACTGGCCGACCGGTTCCACGTCATCGCCCCCGACCACCTGGGGTTCGGCCGCTCCGCCACCCCGTCGGCGGACGAGTTCACCTACAGCTTCGACGCGCTCACCGACGTGACCGAGGAGCTCCTCGCCCAGCTCGGCGTCGAGCGGTACGCGCTCTACGTACAGGACTACGGCGCTCCCATCGGCTGGCGTCTCGCGCTGCGGCAGCCGCACGCCGTCACCGCGATCGTCACGCAGAACGGCAATGCGTACGACGAAGGGTTCGTGCCCGGCTTCTGGGCCCCCGTCTGGGCCTACGCGGAAACGCCCACCCCGTCGACGGAGGCCGCCGTGCGCGAGGCCCTGACCGAGGAGGCCATCCGATGGCAGTACCTGCACGGTGTCGCCGAACCGGAACGGGTCGACCCGGACACCTGGACCACCGATCACCGGGAGATCTCACGTCCGGGCCTCGACCGCATCCAACTCGCCCTCTTCCGCGACTACGCCACCAACCCGCCCCTCTACCCCCGGCTGCACGCGTACTTCCGCACCTCCCAGGTGCCGCTCCTGGCCATCTGGGGCGCTGAGGACGAGATCTTCGGCCCCGAGGGGGCGCGGGCCTTCACGAAGGACCTGAAGGACGCCCGCGTCCAACTGGTCCCAGGTGGCGGGCACTTCCTCCTCGAAAGCCACCTCGACACGGTCGCAGAGGCGATGCGCGCCTTCCTCGCCTGAGGGGCCGTCTACCTCATCCGACGTAGACGGATCATCCACGCGCATGTGACGTGCGCGGCAGGGCAACCGAACGCCTACCTGCGAAACGGTCCTGACGACAGGGAAGGGTGTTCTGGATGCCGAGCAAGGCGTTACGGGTGTCGCGTGTGCCGGTCTGCGCCGTGGCCGGGCTGCTGGCGGCCACGGTGCTGACGGGGTGCGGGTTGGACGGCGGCGACGGCGGCAAGGACGCCGCCCGGCCGCACGACGAGAACCGTCAGCAGTCACCCGGGCAAGTGGTACGGGCGACCAACGTCAAGACGTCGGAAGCCGGCTCGGCGCGGGTCAGGATAACGACCACGGCCAGTGCGAAGGGCAAGAGCGAGACCGTCACCGGCAAGGGGGTGCTGGACTTCCGGGGCGGCGAGAGCCGTATGACGCTGGGCCAAGCGGGGCAGCGGCTCGAACAGCGCGTGGTCGACCGGACCCTGTACCAGAAGCCCCCGAAGGGTGAGGGCGGTCTGCCGGACGGCAAGTCCTGGATGAAGATCGACCTCGAACGACTGCGGACGTCGGGTGCTTCGGCGGGCACCCAGGTCAGTGACCCCGCCGACTCCTTCGCCTACTCCAAGTCACTCTCCGGGCAGGACGTGAAGAAGGTCGGCGAGGAACGGGTGGGCGGTGTGCGGACCACGCACTACCGGGTGGCCGTCGACATCGACAAACTGGCCAAGGGCGACGCGGAGCAGAAGAAGAGGCTGCATGAGCAACTCGGGGACACCGTGCCGATGGATCTGTGGATCGACGGCAAGGGGGTGACGCGCCGTCAGCAGGTCGAGATGGGCGTGCGGACCCGGGCGAAGGGCGAGGCGTCCGGCTCGGCCGAGGTCAAGGCGAAGGTCGTCATGGACTTCAGCGACTTCGGGACAGCGGTGGACGTCGACGCCCCGGCCGCGTCGGACACCGTCGACGTGACGGACAAGGTCGTCAAGGAGAGCCACCGCAAGGCGTGACCGGCGGGGAGGGCTGAGCTGGCCGAAGGCGGGCAACCGGACACCCCGCTGCCTGACCGCTGCTGGTCAGGCCGCACATCACCCGCCTCCGGCCGCGCTCTACGATGACCTCCATGGAGACCGCCACCACCCTCGTGCATCTGGACAGCCCCTTCATCAATTTCAGGGACCACGACTTCGGTGCGGGCTCCCACGGCTACCGCTGGGTCAACGTCAAGCGCTTCAGGCTCGCGTCCGGGACGGGGAGCGACCGGGACGTGCTGGCCGCGCTGATCGCACACCCGCAGTTCCGGGACACCTACGACGGCGGCGGTGTCCAGGACTGGCCGCGCCACGGCCAGTGGTGGCTGGAGCGCATCACCCCCGACACCTACGAGAGCATCGGCGCCGACGCGGCCACCGAACTCGTCCGCGCCTGGGCCGCCCAGCACGGCGACGTCCCGGAATCGCTCCTCGCACGCCTCGGCCAGGAGCTGTACACCCCGCTGCGCCAGGCGACCGCCTGCTATGTGCTGGGCCACCTCCCTGAGGAGGCCCAGCACGACTACGGCCCCCTCCACACCGACTACCACGAACTCGTCCTCATCGACCGCCGGACCTCGACGGTCACCCTCGCCGTCGCCGCCGACGACTGACATGCTGCCCGGCTGGGAACCCCGGCCGCGCAGCGTCTTCGCGCTCACCAGGGCACCGGCCAGGACGGCGGCCACCAGGGTCCCCGCGATCACGGTGGCGAGTGTGCCGGTGCTCAGGTGGGTCAACGATCAGCATCATGGCGAGGCTGTCGGTGAGCCCGGCCTCCATCGGCAACAACACTGCGCGCGTGACACATGGTCCGTGGTGCTCTCCGTGTGCTCTCCGTGGTGTTTTCCGTACTCGGCACGGAGGCGGGCCCACCGCACGGCGGGAGAGGCTCTGATCACAGCGAACTGCCCCGACGCGAGACAGCCGGGGATATGACACAGGCTCTGAACAGGGCCACCGCCTCCGACTCGTCTCCGCCCGCCCGGGGGCCGGACGCGGCCGCCCCGCCCGGCTGCCCGCGGCCGCGTGCCCGGACAGGGCCCGCCGGTCGGGCATCTCCAACTTGCCCAGCAGCGAGCCCACATGGGATTCGACCGTGCGCACGGAGATGAAGACCCTCGCGGCCGAGACCACGGACGGGGCCACAGAACTGGACACCCGGACATTATCCGTGGCGGGCCCTTGGGGAGGAGCGCACCCCGTTTCCGGTACCGGCGTGCGCGCCCGGTGCGGCCCGCCGCATCCGCACGTCGTGGGCGGACGCCGCTCGGGGCAGCGGAGGATCCGGTTCTCAGTGCGCCGCCGCGCACTTCGTAGTTGGTTCACACGTCAACTTCGAAAAGTGCGCCGTGGTAAGCGCGTGGTCGTCGGGAAGGTATGGGATTACCGCTCGGGCCATCTGCCGGGCCCGGGCGGAGCGGCGGAGCGGCGGAGCACGAGCGGATTCCGCTTCCGGGGAAGCACCGCTCCCGGGGGCCCTTCGGATCGGCTCTCCGCGGCTCTCATCCATCGAACTCTCCGCACCTCGTGATCGCCGGAGAACCATCCGAGGCCCGACGGGAACCCGTCGGAGACCTCTGCCGTCGAGGAGGACGCATGGCCGAGCACCACCTGGTGACGGGTGCCACCGGATTCGTCGGAGGAGCCGCGGCCTACGGCAACCCCGGCCAGTCCGACTACGCCATGGCGAACGAGACCTCACCCAGGTGATGTGCGCCGCGCCGTGCCCGCACGGACCGCCCACGCCCAGTGCCATCTGACGCTCACCGATGACCAAGGGCCGCTCGCCCTGATCCGCGATCTCGAACTCGTGCTGAGGCCCTCATGATCACCCCCGCCCGGACCTTCGACAGGGAACAACTCGAACGGCTCTCCCACGCCCCGGTCTCCGGGGTGTTCGGCCCCCGCTACTCGGTCCAGGACGACCGGCAGCGCCAGACCCGGCTGCCCAAGCCGCCGCTGCTCCTCATCGACGAGGTCACCCACCTGGAGGGCACACCGGCCACGATGGGCCCGGGTGTGATCAGGACCCGGACCTTCGTGCGGCCCGACCGCAGCTTCCTGGACCACACGGGCCGCATGCACACCGGTCTGACCGTCGAGAGCACCCAGTCCCTCCTCGTGCTCCTCAGCTGGCTGGGCGCGGATCTGGACAACGCCGCGCAGCGGGTCTTCCGGCTCCTCGGCTACGAGGCGACCTTCCACGGTGCCGGAGCCCCCGCGGCCGGTGAGACCTGGATCGCGGACGTCCGCGTCGTCGACCACGCCCGGCAGGGCGGGTCGCTGATCGTCTTCTTCGAGGCGGACTGCCGGGTCGCCGACGCTCTGCGGCTGACCGTCCGCAACGCCCAGGCCGGTTACTTCTCGCACCGGTCACTCACGGACGCCCCCGGCGTGCGCTGGGCCCCGAGCAGGGGCGCCGCGCCCCCGGGGCGAGCGGCTCCCGTCGTGGTGACCGCCCGCTCCCGCACCTTCGCAGCCAGCAGGGTACGGGCGTTCGCGGACGGCAGGGCCGCGCACTGCTTCGGCCCCGACTGGCCGTCGGCCGGTTCGCCCCGCCTGCCCTCCGGCGACATGCTGCTGCTCGGCGAGATCACGGAGTTCGCGCCCTCGGCGGGCCCGTGGGCGCGCGGCTACCTCCGGGCCGAGACCCCCGTCCGCCCGGAGGACTGGTACTTCGCCGCCCACTTCCACAACGACCCGGTCATGCCGGGCAATCTGACGCTCGACGGCTGCCTCCAGGCGATGAGCTTCTATCTGGCCGCCGCGGGCTTCACCATCGGCCGGGAGCACTGGCGCTTCGAAGCGGTGCCGAACCAGCGGTTCGCCGTGCGCTGCCGAGGCCAGGTGACCCCGGCGGCCGACCGCCTGACGTACGAGGTGTTCGTCTCGCAGCTCCTGACCCACCCGCATCCGACGCTCGTCGCCGACGTCCTGCTCACCGTCGACGGGGTCAAGGCGCTGCACGTCGAGCACCTGGCCGTGCGTCTCGCCCCGCGCGCGGGCCGGCCGCTGACGCCGCGAGCTAGGGGGTGGGGGTCTCCAGGAT
>NZ_JASKYR010000207.1:0-4526 GCF_041028215.1 Streptomyces flavofungini | reverse complement strand
GCTGCCCGCCGCGTCGACGTACCACCGGCTCCCGAGCAGCGCGGCGGGCAGCAGCACGGCCACGGCGGGCAGATACGACACGAACAGCGACAGATCCCCGTGCGCACCCGCCCAGGCCAGCGAAGCGCCCGCGATCCCGCCGAGGCTGTACGCGGCGTGGAAGCCGAGCATGATGCTCCGCCCGTACGCCCGCTGGAGGCTGACCCCGAGCATGTTCATCGACGCGTCGAGCGCGCCCACCGCCAGGCCGAACACCCCGAGGGAGAGCGCGACCTGCCACAGCACGTCCCCCGCGCCGACCCCGAGGAGCGCGAGCAGCACGACCGGCTGCGACCACCTCAGTACCGTGCTCGGAGGAACCCTCCTGACCAGTTTCTCGGTCCCCACGCTGCCCGCCCCGGCCAGGATGGGCACAGCGGCCAGGAAGACCGGCAGCAGCCCGTCGGATATCCCGTACCGGTCCTGGATCGCCGGGATGCGCGTCACCAGCAGGGCGAACGCCACTCCCTGGGCGAGGAAGGCGAACGCCAGCGAGGCCCTGGCGCGCCGCAGCTCATGAGTCATGGCCGGGAAGCGTAGGGCCCCGCACTACCCATGGGTAGATGGATCACTCAACCAATTTCACCGGTCCCGGACATCCGCCGTGACCATCGCCTCCATGGGGCCCACGGCGAGGGCTCCGCTCACCATCACGGTGCTGGTGATGGTCACCGCCGCGATGACACCGCCCAGCCACACCATGGTGTCCACGGGCAGCGTGTACGCCCCGATCACCCTCGCCACGGCCTCGCCGAACAGGGCAAGGCCCCAGAGCACCGAGAACGTCCGCTCCATCCGTACGAAACGGCCACGCTCGGCGCTCAGCCGGGCCCAGGCGGCGGTCCGCGCCGGGTCGCCCTTGGTCACCCACGGCTTGAGCGCCGCCGTCATCAGCGGCCGCCCGCCCACCACCGACACCAGCACCGCGAGTCCCACGGTGGCCGTGATGCCGCTGTCCTTGGCGAGCATCAGCCGGGGGTCACCGGCCACGAGGCTGAGCAGCAGGCCGACGACGTTGGCGGCCAGGATGAGCGCCGCGAGCCCGTTGACCCGCCGCTCCTTGACCAGCCCCCAGGCCGTACGCCCGGCCGGCAGCACGCTGCTCCAGGCCAGCGCGGCGAGGGTGCCCATGCCGACGCCCTTGCTGAGCAGGTAGTACAGGGCCGTGGGCACCAGCGCGTCGAGGACCAGCGGCTTCAGCGACTCCATGTGGGCCTTGCGGATGTCCTGGGCCGCCGCGGGAGCCTGGCTCCCGCCTGCGGCGGCCTGGTGACGCGTGCCGGGGGCCTGGGGGCCGGTGACCGGGACCTCGGTGGTGAGCTGGCTCATGAGCGGGTTCCTCCGTCGTGGCTGTGGGCGGCGTCGAAGCTGTGGCACCCGCTTCGTTTCGCGACACCCTCAGCTTCGCCACCGGCCCCCCTCCCCCGACAGAAACGATCGTCCGGAGCTCACCATGACAAATGTCAGGCCGGTCAGGTCCGTCAGGCCAGCAGGGCAGGCAACTCCCGCAGGTCGGCAAAGAGTTCGGTGGCGCCGACGAGCCGCTCGGCGGGCGTCATGGCGGTGAACCCGTACACGTCCATCCCGGCGGCCACGGCGGCCCGCACCCCGAGCGGGCTGTCCTCCACGACCGCGCACCTCTCGGGCGCCACTCCCATGCGCTCGGCCGCGTACAGGAAGAGATCGGGCGCGGGCTTCCCGCGCCCCACGTCCTGCGAGCTGAAGATCCGCCCCTCGTCGAACCACGCGTCGAGCCCGGTCCTCCGGTGTCCCACCCGAATCCGCTCATGGCTGCCGGACGAGGCGAGACAGTAGGCGACCCCGTCGCCCGCAAGCTTCTCCAGGATCTCGACGGCCCCGTCCATCGGCTGCAACTCCCGCTCGAAGGCCGCGAAGACCCGCCTGTGCAATTCCTCGTCGAAGTCCCCGGGCAGCCGCTGCCCAGTCCGTTCCAGAATCAGGTCGTGTACGCGATGGACGGCGGCCCCCATGTAGTCGCGCAGGGAGTCCTCGTAGCTGGTGGCATGCCCGAGCTCGGTCAAATAGGCGGCGAGGATCGTGTTGGAGAGCGGCTCGCTGTCCACGAGGACGCCGTCATTGTCGAAGATGACCAGGTCGTATCGCATGGGACGACCCTACGGGGAATTCGGAACCCCTTAAACGCAGAAAACCCCCGCACCAGAGGTGCGGGGGTTTTCTATCAAAAGGAGTTCGGCGGCGTCCTACTCTCCCACAGGGTCCCCCCTGCAGTACCATCGGCGCTGTGAGGCTTAGCTTCCGGGTTCGGAATGTAACCGGGCGTTTCCCTCACGCTATGACCACCGAAACACTATGAAACTGACAACCGCACCATGCGTGACCATGCATGGGGTCGTTCGTGGTTTCAGAACCAACACAGTGGACGCGAGCAACTGAGGACAAGCCCTCGGCCTATTAGTACCAGTCACCTCCACCCGTTACCGGGCTTCCAGATCTGGCCTATCAACCCAGTCGTCTACTGGGAGCCTTAACCCCTCAAAGGGGGTGGGAATACTCATCTCGAAGCAGGCTTCCCGCTTAGATGCTTTCAGCGGTTATCCTTTCCGAACGTAGCCAACCAGCCATGCCCTTGGCAGGACAACTGGCACACCAGAGGTTCGTCCGTCCCGGTCCTCTCGTACTAGGGACAGCCCTTCTCAATATTCCTACGCGCACAGAGGATAGGGACCGAACTGTCTCACGACGTTCTAAACCCAGCTCGCGTACCGCTTTAATGGGCGAACAGCCCAACCCTTGGGACCGACTCCAGCCCCAGGATGCGACGAGCCGACATCGAGGTGCCAAACCATCCCGTCGATATGGACTCTTGGGGAAGATCAGCCTGTTATCCCCGGGGTACCTTTTATCCGTTGAGCGACGGCGCTTCCACAAGCCACCGCCGGATCACTAGTCCCGACTTTCGTCCCTGCTCGACCCGTCGGTCTCACAGTCAAGCTCCCTTGTGCACTTACACTCAACACCTGATTACCAACCAGGCTGAGGGAACCTTTGGGCGCCTCCGTTACCCTTTGGGAGGCAACCGCCCCAGTTAAACTACCCATCAGACACTGTCCCTGATCCGGATCACGGACCGAGGTTAGACATCCAGCACGACCAGAGTGGTATTTCAACGGCGACTCCACGAACACTGGCGTGCCCGCTTCAAAGTCTCCCACCTATCCTACACAAGCCGAACCGAACACCAATATCAAACTGTAGTAAAGGTCCCGGGGTCTTTCCGTCCTTCTGCGCGAAACGAGCATCTTTACTCGTAGTGCAATTTCACCGGGCCTATGGTTGAGACAGTCGAGAAGTCGTTACGCCATTCGTGCAGGTCGGAACTTACCCGACAAGGAATTTCGCTACCTTAGGATGGTTATAGTTACCACCGCCGTTTACTGGCGCTTAAGTTCTCAGCTTCGCACGCCCGAAAGCGCACTAACCGGTCCCCTTAACGTTCCAGCACCGGGCAGGCGTCAGTCCGTATACATCGCCTTACGGCTTCGCACGGACCTGTGTTTTTAGTAAACAGTCGCTTCTCGCTGGTCTCTGCGGCCACCCCCAGCTCAGAGCGCAAGACTCATCACCAGGAATGGCCCCCCTTCTCCCGAAGTTACGGGGGCATTTTGCCGAGTTCCTTAACCATAGTTCACCCGAACGCCTCGGTATTCTCTACCTGACCACCTGAGTCGGTTTAGGGTACGGGCCGCCATGAAACTCGCTAGAGGCTTTTCTCGACAGCATAGGATCATCCACTTCACCACAATCGGCTCGGCATCAGGTCTCAGCCTTATGTGCGACGGATTTACCTACCGCACGGCCTACACCCTTACCCCGGGACAACCACCGCCCGGGCTGGACTACCTTCCTGCGTCACCCCATCACTCACCTACTACCACCTTGGGTCAGCGGCTCCACCACTTCCCTCAACTCCGAAGAGATCAGGACGGCTTCACGGCCTTAGCATTAATGGGCTCGATGTTTGACGCTTCACAGCGGGTACCGGAATATCAACCGGTTATCCATCGACTACGCCTGTCGGCCTCGCCTTAGGTCCCGACTTACCCTGGGCAGATCAGCTTGACCCAGGAACCCTTAGTCAATCGGCGCACACGTTTCTCACGTATGTATCGCTACTCATGCCTGCATTCTCACTCGTGAACCGTCCACCACTGCCTTCCGGCGCAGCTTCACCCGGCACACGACGCTCCCCTACCCATCACGATCCCCGTTGGGGGTATATATCGCAATGACACGACTTCGGCGGTACGCTTGAGCCCCGCTACATTGTCGGCGCGGAATCACTAGACCAGTGAGCTATTACGCACTCTTTCAAGGGTGGCTGCTTCTAAGCCAACCTCCTGGTTGTCTCTGCGACTCCACATCCTTTCCCACTTAGCGTACGCTTAGGGGCCTTAGTCGATGCTCTGGGCTGTTTCCCTCTCGACCATGGAGCTTATCCCCCACAC
>NZ_JASKYR010000206.1:0-11335 GCF_041028215.1 Streptomyces flavofungini | reverse complement strand
TCACTCCGGTGGGTCGGGGTATCAACATATCTGGCGTTGACTTTTGGCACGCTGTTGAGTTCTCAAGGAACGGACGCTTCCTTTGTACTCACCCTGTTCGGGCTTTCCTCCGGGCGCTTCCCTTCGGTGTTTCTTCTGTTCTTGCGTTTCCGACTCTATCAGACTCTTTCGCGTCCGATTTCCTCGGTGCCTTTCCGGTTCCCGCTCGGCCTTTCGGCTCTCGCGTTTCCCTTTCCGGCGATTCAGACTTTATCAGAGGTTCTGAGTCCGAATTCCCGCCCCGCTCGGATCGGCCTCCGGCACATGCGTGCGCGGTGCTTCCCGGTTGGGCGGAGCCGTAAACCTAACGGAGCGGGGCGCCCCGATGCAAATCGAGGCGCCCCGCTCGGAGTCCGTGCGGTCGGGAGGATCAGACCTCGACGACCACGGGCAGGATCATCGGGCGTCGGCGGTAGTTGTCCGACACCCACTTGCCCAGCGTGCGGCGGATGAGCTGCTGGAGCTGGTGGGGCTCGACGACACCGTCCTGGGCCGACTTCTCCAGGACTTCCTGGATCTTCGGGACGACGCCGCCGAACACCCCGTCCTCGATGCCGGAGCCGCGGGCCTGGATGTGCGGACCACCGGTGATCTTGCCGGTGCTCGAGTCCACGACGACGAAGACGGAGATGATGCCCTCGTCGCCGAGGATCTTCCGGTCCTTCAGCGCGGGCTCGCCGACATCGCCGACCGAGAGGCCGTCGACGTACACGTAACCGGCCTGGACCTTGCCGACGATCTTGGCCTTGCCCTCGACGAGGTCGACGACGACGCCGTCCTCGGCGATCACGATGCGGTCGTGCGGGACGCCGGTGAGGGCGCCGAGCTCGGCGTTGGCGCGCAGATGGCGCCATTCGCCGTGGACCGGCATCAGGTTCTTGGGCTTGCAGATGTTGTAGAAGTACAGGAGCTCGCCGGCCGACGCGTGGCCGGAGACGTGCACCTTCGCGTTGCCCTTGTGGACGACGTTGGCTCCCCAGCGGGTCAGGCCGTTGATCACGCGGTAGACCGCGTTCTCGTTGCCGGGGATGAGGGACGACGCCAGGATCACCGTGTCGCCCTGGACGATGCGGATCTGGTGGTCCCGGTTGGCCATGCGGGAGAGCGCGGCCATGGGCTCGCCCTGGGAACCCGTGCAGACCAGGACGATCTCGCTGTCGGGCAGGTCGTCGAGCGTCTTGACGTCGACGACGAGGCCCGGCGGCACCCGGAGGTAGCCGAGGTCGCGTGCGATGCCCATGTTCCTGACCATGGAGCGGCCGACGAAGGCGACCCTGCGCCCGTACTCGTGGGCGGCGTCCAGGATCTGCTGAATGCGGTGCACGTGGCTGGCGAAGCTCGCCACGATGATGCGCTTCTGGGCACCGGCGAAGACGCCCCGGATCACGTTCGAGATGTCGCGCTCGGGCGGGACGAAGCCCGGTACCTCGGCGTTCGTGGAGTCGGAGAGGAGGAGGTCGATGCCCTCCTCGCTCAGCCGCGCGAACGCGTGCAGGTCGGTCAGGCGGCCGTCCATCGGGAGCTGGTCCATCTTGAAGTCGCCGGTGGCGACGACCATGCCCGCGGGGGTGCGGATGGCGACGGCCAGGGCGTCCGGGATGGAGTGGTTGACCGCGACGAACTCGCAGTCGAACGGGCCGAGGTGCTCGCGGTCGCCCTCGACGACCTCGAGCGTGTACGGACGGATGCGGTGCTCCTGGAGCTTCGCCTCGATCAGGGCGAGGGTCAGCTTCGAGCCGATCAGCGGGATGTCCGGCTTCTCGCGCAGGAGGTAGGGGACACCGCCGATGTGGTCCTCGTGGCCGTGCGTGAGCACGATGCCCTCGATGTCGTCCAGGCGGTCCCTGATGGACGAGAAGTCCGGCAGGATCAGGTCGATTCCGGGCTGCTCCTCCTCGGGGAAGAGCACTCCGCAGTCGACGATCAGGAGGCGACCGTTGTACTCGAAGACGGTCATGTTGCGGCCGATCTCACCGAGGCCGCCGAGCGGGGTGACCCGCAGGCCGCCCTTCGGGAGCTTCGGCGGGGCGCCGAGTTCAGGATGCGGATGACTCAAAAGACTCTCCTCACCACGCGCGCCACGTACCTCCGGGGCACGTGGCGCGCGTGACGTTCGTGCGTGAGCAGTTGTTGGGTGGGTGCGGGCTCGGGGCCCGCGGATGTCGCTTATTCAGTTGTGAAGTCTGTGATCAGAGCTGTACCCCGCCGGCGGCGAGATCGATCTTGAGCTGGTCCGTCTCCTCGGGCGTCAGCTCGACCATCGGGAGCCGGAGCGGCCCCGCGGGCCTGCCCTGGAGGGCGAGCGCCGCCTTGGTCGTGATCACACCCTGGGTGCGGAACATGCCGGTGAAGACGGGCAGCAGCTTCTGATGGATCTCGGTGGCCTTCTGGACGTCGCCCGAGAGGTGCGCTTCGAGCATCGCGCGCAGTTCGGGGGTGACGACATGGCCGACGACGGAGACGAAACCGCACGCGCCGACGGACAGGAGCGGCAGGTTCAGCATGTCGTCGCCCGAGTACCAGGCGAGGTCCGAGCGGGCGATGGCCCAGCTCGCGCGGCCGAGGTCGCCCTTGGCGTCCTTGTTGGCCACGATCCGGGGGTGCTCGGCGAGGCGGACGATCGTCTCGGTGTTGATCGGTACGCCGCTGCGGCCCGGGATGTCGTAGAGCATGACCGGCAGCTCGGTGCTGTCGGCGATCGCCGTGAAGTGCCGGAGAAGTCCCTCTTGCGGGGGCTTGTTGTAATACGGCGTGACGGTCAGGAGGCCGTGGGCGCCCGCCTGCTCGGCGGCGCGGGCGAGCTCGATGCTGTGGCGGGTGTCATTGGTGCCGACGCCCGCGACGACGTGGGCGCGGTCTCCGACGGCGTCCAGTACGGCTCGTACGAGGTCGTTTTTCTCCGCGTCACTCACGGTCGGGGACTCACCGGTGGTGCCGTTGATGATCAGGCCGTCATTGCCTGCGTCCACCAGGTGGGCGGCGAGCTGCTGCGCGCCGTCGAGGTCGAGTGCGCCGTCCGCCTTGAAGGGCGTGACCATGGCGGTGAGGACCCTCCCGAAGGGGGTCTGCGGAGTGGAGGTCGGAGCCATGGGTAACACGCTACTCGCTGCTCAGTGCGGGGTCCCCCCTCGGGGGACGTGAGCGGGCCTGACGGATGCGGAGCCCGGCACTGCCTGCTCGGGGGTTCAGGCAGTACCGGGTCCGTTTGTTCAGGCTAGGCGAACTTCACGAAGTGCCGCAATCCGGACACTTCGCTCCCGCCATCCGCACATCAGTGCCTCATGGCACCGCATGTCGGGCGTTACGGGGCCACTCGGCCGTTCTTGTTGAAGGCGGCGTGGGTGAGCGGCATCAGTTCGGCCCAGTGCTGCTCCATCTTCTCGCCGACCATCTCGATCTCCCGCTGCGGGAAGGACGGGACCTTGGCGAGCTCGTGCTGCGTGCGCAGGCCGAGGAAGTGCATCAGCGAGCGGGCGTTGCACGTCGCGTACATCGAGGAGAAGAGGCCTACGGGGAGCACCGCGCGGGCGACCTCGCGGGCGACACCGGCGGCGAGCATCTCCTGATACGCCTCGTACGCCTGGCGGTAGGAGTCCTCCATGACGCGGCCCGTGAGCTCCTGCTGGGCCTCGGTGCCCTCGACGAAGACGTACTTCCCGGGGCGGCCCTCCTGGACCAGCTTGCGGGAGGCGTCCGGCACGTAGAAGACGGGCTCCAGCTCCCTGTACCTGCCCGATTCCTCGTTGTACGACCAGCCGACGCGGTGGCGCATGAACTCGCGGAAGACGAAGATGGGGGCGCTGATGAAGAACGTCATCGAGTTGTGCTCGAAGGGGCTGCCGTGGCGGTCCCGCATCAGGTAGTTGATCAGGCCCTTGGAGCGCTCCGGGTCCTTCTGGAGCTCGTCGAGGGACTGCTCGCCCGCCGTCGAGACGCGGGCGGCCCACAGGACGTCGGAGTCGGTGGCGGCGTGCTTCACCAGCTCGACGGTGACCTCGCTGCGGAAGCTGGGCTTGAGGTCTTCGGTGGGGGTCTCGCTCACTGGCGGGGGTCCTTCCATGTGCGTCACTCGGGGCGGCGCCCACTCTATGGCCCGGCACCGACAATCGGCCGTTCGGTGACCGGCCGCGACATTCTTCGACTAATTTGCTGAAACAGGGCACCTTTTGGGCGATTCGAGCGTCTGTCTAGGCAAGAGAGAACGTTCGAGACCCGTGAGGAGAAGCGCGTCCCATGTTCCGTCGGCGAGAGCCCGTCCCGTTCGCCTTCATCGCCGAAGCCGACAAGTTCCGCAGCAACGTCACTCCCCCGCCCCCCGAGCGCGCCACGGCAAGTCAGATAGTGGGCCGCACGCTCATCGGCCTGACCGTCGTCGCCGGTCTCGTGGGATCCCTGCTCTTCGGGATGCCCGCGATGTCGCCCGGCCAGTCACCGGCGCACACTCAGCAGTCCGAGGCCTCGGACGGGCGCTGACCGGGCAAAACCCGCCCAATCCGGGCGTTGACTCGTCCGGACCCCCAAGGGTGGTGGCAGGGGGCACGGCTCGATAGCCTCACCGGGCACAGCTCATGCGGTGATCAAGTGAGGACCAGCCCGTGCCCCTGCCTTTCCTGACCGCGGACCGCGCCTTCGACGACGCGGCGCATGACGCCGCGCTGCCCTTCGACGACCGCGACCAGTGGCGTCGGCCCTACCGGCCGGGCCCCTGGCGGGTGGGTACCGCGGCCCTTCTGCTGCTGCTCGCCTCGTTCGTGCTGTTCGCCGCTGTGATCATCGCGTTCGCGGACTCGCTCGCGGGCGCCGCGATCTGCGCCGCGCTGGCCCTGGTCATCATCGCCTGCTCCCTGCGCATGCTGCGCATGGGCACCTGGGTGAGCGCGCACGGCGTGCGCCGGGTCGGCTTCCTGTCCACGCAGACCGTGCCGTGGGCACAGGTCGCGGCCGTGCGGACCGCCCAGCAGCCCGTGCGCTGGCTCGGCCTGCCCCGCACGGTGCAGGGGCAGGCACTCATCCTCGTACGGCGTGGTCAGGCGGCCGGTGGACAGCGTCCGCTGCTCACCGACCGGAACGCCGACTTCCTCGCCCGGCACGAGGCGTTCAACCAGGCGGCCGACTCCATCGAGGTGTGGGCCGACGAGTACCGCGCCACCGCCTGACGGCACGGCACCCGCCGAGGCGCGCGCGGGCATCCGCTGCGTCTGCGGCACCCCGTCAGACGTTCACCGGCCGGTCCTCGTGCAGGGCGATGGCCCGCTGCATGGCCTTGCGGGCGCGGGGCGTGTCCCTGGCGTCGTGGTAGGCGACGGCGAGACGGAACCAGCAGCGCCAGTCGTCCGGGGTGTCCTCCGTCTCGGCCTTGCGGCGGGCGAAGACCTCGTCGGCGGAGTCGCGGTCGATGCGGCCGCCGGGCGTACGCCGCAACTCGTCGACCGGCAGGCCGCCTTCGGCGTCGAGTTCGGCGGCAAGCCGGTTGGCGCGCTGCACGAACCGGGTGTTCTGCCAGAGGAACCAGACGCCGATGACCGGCAGGATCAGCACCGCGACACCGAAGGTGACGGTGAGCAGGGTGCCGTGCTTGATCAGCAGCACGCCGCGGCTGCCGACCAGGACGAAGTAGACGACCAGGACGGCGGCCGTGACGGCGTAGGTGATCTTCGCTCGCGAGGAGGCTCGCATCAGGTTCTCTTCCCGGTTCTCTTCCCGGGTCTTTCCCCGGATCTCTTCCCTGGTCCCTTCCTGGCTCAGCCGAGGTCCAGGAAGTGTTCGAGGCCGTAGGTGAGGCCCGGGGTGGTCACCACGCGGCGGGCGCCCAGCAGGATGCCCGGCATGAAGCTGCTGTGGTGCAGCGAGTCGTGCCGGACGGTCAGGGTCTCCCCCTCGCCGCCGAGCAGCACCTCCTGGTGCGCCAGAAGGCCGCGCAGCCGCACGGAGTGGACCGGGACGCCGTCGACGTCCGCGCCGCGCGCGCCGTCCAGGGCCGTCTTCGTGGCGTCGGGCTGCGCGGCGCTCCCCGCCTGCCGCCGGGCCTCGGCGATGAGCTGGGCGGTGCGCGTGGCGGTGCCGCTGGGGGCGTCGGCCTTGTTCGGGTGGTGCAGCTCGATGACCTCGACGGACTCGAAGTAGGGCGCGGCGATCTGCGCGAACTTCATCGTCAGGACGGCGCCGATGGAGAAGTTCGGAGCGATGAGCACGCCCGTCTCCGGCGACGCGTCCAGGGCCGTACGCAGCCGCGCGAGGCGCTCGTCGGTCCAGCCGGTGGTGCCGACGACGGCGTGGATGCCGTGGCCCACGCAGAAGTCGAGGTTGGCCATCACCGAGTCGGGGTCGGTCAGCTCGACCGCGACCTGGGCGCCGTTGTCCACCATCGACGTCAGCTCGTCGCCGCGGCCGAGGGCGGCGACCAGCTCCATGTCCTCGGCCGCCTCGACGGCCTTCACGGCCTCGGAACCGATGCGTCCCTTGGCACCGATGACCGCCACGCGCAGCTTGCTCATGTCCTTCATTCCTTAAGGGGTAGGGCCCGGAGGGCCGCAAGGGGCAGCGCCCCGCGGAGGGCGAGGGCTAGGCGACAGCGTCGTGGAGGCGGGCCGCCTGCTTGTCCTTGAGCGGGCCGATGGCCGCGAGGGACGGGCGGTGCCCCAGGACGTCACGGGCCACCTCGCGCACCTCGTCGGGGGTGACCGCCGCGATCCTGGCCAGCATGGCGTCGACCGACATGTGCTCGCCCCAGCAGAGCTCGCTCTTGCCGATGCGGTTCATCAGGGCGCCGGTGTCTTCGAGGCCGAGGACGGTGGAGCCCGCGAGCTGGCCGATGGCGCGGCTGATCTCGTCGTCCGTCAGACCGTGCTCCGCGACCTGGTCCAGCTCGTCGCGGCAGATCTTCAGCACGTCGTGCACCTGGCTCGGGCGGCAGCCCGCGTACACCCCGAAGAGGCCGGTGTCGGCGAAGCCCGAGGTGTACGAGTACACGCTGTAGGCGAGGCCGCGCTTCTCCCGCACCTCCTGGAAGAGGCGGGAGGACATGCCGCCGCCGAGGGCGGTGTTGAGCACCCCGAGGGCCCAGCGGCGGTCGTCGGTGCGGGCCAGGCCCGGCATGCCGAGTATGACGTGGGCCTGCTCGGTCTTGCGGTTGATGACCTCGACGCGGCCCGAGGTGCGCAGCGTCCGGGAGCCCTGGCGCGGGATCACCGGGACGGCGTCGGTGTGCCGCAGCGCGCCGGACTTCTCGAAGGCGGCGCGGACCTGGCGCACGACCTTGTTGTGGTCCACGTTGCCCGCGGCGGCGACCACCAGGTGGGTGGGGTCGTAGTGCTTCTTGTAGAAGCGGCGGATGCGGTCGGCGGTGAGGGCGTTGATCGTCTCCTCGGTGCCGAGGACCGGGCGGCCGAGGGGGGTGTCGCCGAGCATCGTGTGCGCGAACAGGTCGTGCACGCAGTCGCCGGGGTCGTCCTCGGTCATCGCGATCTCTTCGAGGATGACGCCGCGCTCGGCGTCGACGTCCTCCTGGCGGATCAGGGAGCCCGTCAGCATGTCGCAGACGACGTCTATGGCGAGCGGCAGGTCGGTGTCGAGCACGCGCGCGTAGTAGCACGTGTACTCCTTGGCGGTGAAGGCGTTCATCTCGCCGCCGACCGCGTCGAGCGCGGCCGAGATGTCGAGGGCGCTGCGCTTCCTGGTCCCCTTGAAGAGGAGGTGCTCCAGGTAGTGCGTGGCGCCGTTCAGCGACGGGGTCTCGTCGCGTGAGCCGACGTTCGCCCAGATGCCGAAGGTCGCCGAGCGCACGGAGGGCAGGGTCTCGGTGACGACGCGCAGACCGCCGGGGAGGGTCGTCCTGCGGACCGTGCCGATGCCGTGCTCGCCCTTGATGAGGGTTTGGGTACGGGCGACGGCCCGCGCCTCCGAGGAGGTGCGGGCCGTCGTCGTGGTGCTACGCGACGTCACTTGTCGGTGTCGTCCTTCTTGTCGGCGGCGTTCTCGTCGCCCTCTTCGCCCTCGATGACGGGGATGAGGGAGAGCTTGCCGCGGGAGTCGATCTCGGCGATCTCGACCTGGACCTTCTGGCCCACGCCGAGGACGTCCTCGACGTTCTCCACGCGCTTGCCGCCGGCGAGCTTGCGGATCTGGGAGATGTGCAGCAGGCCGTCCTTGCCCGGGAGCAGGGAGACGAACGCACCGAAGGTCGTCGTCTTCACGACGGTGCCCAGGTAGCGCTCGCCGACCTCCGGCATGGTCGGGTTGGCGATGCCGTTGATCGTGGCGCGGGCGGCCTCGGCGGCCGGGCCGTCGGCGGCACCGATGTAGATGGTGCCGTCGTCCTCGATCGTGATGTCGGCGCCGGTGTCCTCCTGGATCTGGTTGATCATCTTGCCCTTGGGGCCGATGACCTCACCGATCTTGTCCACCGGGATCTTGACGGTGATGATGCGCGGCGCGTTCGGCGACATCTCGTCCGGGACGTCGATCGCTTCGTTCATCACGTCGAGGATGTGCAGGCGGGCGTCGCGGGCCTGCTTCAGCGCGGCGGCCAGGACCGAGGCGGGGATGCCGTCGAGCTTGGTGTCGAGCTGGAGCGCGGTCACGAACTGCTTCGTACCGGCGACCTTGAAGTCCATGTCACCGAACGCGTCCTCCGCACCGAGGATGTCGGTGAGGGTGACGTAGTGCGTCTCGCCGTCGATCTCCTGGGAGATCAGGCCCATGGCGATACCGGCGACGGCGGCCTTCAGCGGCACACCGGCGTTCAGCAGCGACATGGTGGAGGCGCAGACCGAGCCCATGGACGTCGAGCCGTTGGAGCCGAGGGCCTCGGACACCTGACGGATCGCGTACGGGAACTCCTCGCGCGTCGGGAGCACCGGCACGAGCGCGCGCTCGGCGAGGGCGCCGTGGCCGATCTCGCGGCGCTTCGGGGAGCCGACGCGGCCGGTCTCGCCGGTGGAGTACGGCGGGAAGTTGTAGTTGTGCATGTAGCGCTTGCGCGTCACCGGGGAGAGGGTGTCGAGCTGCTGCTCCATGCGGAGCATGTTCAGCGTGGTGACACCCAGGATCTGGGTCTCGCCGCGCTCGAACAGCGCCGAGCCGTGCACGCGCGGGATGGCCTCGACCTCGGCCGCCAGCGTACGGATGTCGGTCACGCCGCGACCGTCGATCCGCTTCTTCTCCTTGATGACGCGCTCGCGGACCAGGGTCTTGGTCAGCGAGCGGTACGCGGCGGAGATCTCCTTCTCGCGGCCCTCGAACTGCGGGAGCAGCTTCTCGCCGGCCAGCGCCTTGACGCGGTCCAGCTCGGTCTCGCGCTCCTGCTTGCCCGCGATGGTGAGCGCCTGGGCCAGCTCGTTCCTGACCGCGGCGGTCAGGGCCTCCAGGACGTCGTCCTCGTAGTCCAGGAAGATCGGGAACTCGCCGGTGGGCTTGGCGGCCTTGGCGGCGAGGTCCGACTGGGCCTTGCAGAGGGCCTTGATGAAGGGCTTCGCGGCCTCCAGGCCGGCGGCCACGACCTCTTCGGTCGGCGCCTCGGCGCCGCCCTTGACGAGCTCGATGGTCTTCTCGGTGGCCTCGGCCTCGACCATCATGATCGCGACGTCGCCGTCCTCCAGGACGCGACCCGCGACGACCATGTCGAAGACGGCGTCCTCAAGCTCGGTGTGCGTCGGGAAGGCGACCCACTGACCCTTGATGAGCGCCACGCGCGTGCCGCCGATCGGGCCCGAGAAGGGCAGGCCCGCGAGCTGGGTGGAGCAGGAGGCGGCGTTGATCGCGACCACGTCGTACAGGTGGTCGGGGTTGAGGGCCATGATCGTCTCGACGACCTGGATCTCATTGCGCAGGCCCTTCTTGAAGGAAGGACGCAGCGGGCGGTCGATCAGGCGGCAGGTGAGGATCGCGTCCTCGGAGGGCCGGCCCTCACGACGGAAGAAGGAACCGGGGATCTTGCCCGCAGCGTACTGCCGCTCCTCGACGTCCACCGTGAGGGGGAAGAAGTCGAGCTGGTCCTTGGGCTTCTTGGACGCGGTGGTGGCCGAGAGGACCATCGTGTCGTCGTCCAGGTAGGCCACGGCGGAGCCGGCGGCCTGACGGGCCAGGCGGCCCGTCTCGAAGCGGATGGTGCGGGTGCCGAACGTGCCGTTGTCGATGACGGCCTCGGCGTAGTGGGTCTCGTTCTCCACTGTTCTCCTACGTGTCTACGTTTCGTCTTCTCGCCCGTGGGCCCGTGTGGCCCGGGGCGGCGTCCCGTGCGTCCTTCCATGGACAGGGACTGTGCGGAGAAGCGCGCCGTGTGTGCGGGCCGGTCTTCGATCGAAGCTCCCGGTGATCTCTCCGGGGGCCACTACCGAGGACCGGCGGCGGCTGGGTGCGCCTCTCCCTGCTGTCACCAGACTACAAAGCGCCGGTGACACTGCGCACGTACAGCAAAGGGAGCGGCCCCCTTCGAGTGCTTCGAGTGGGAACCGCTCCCTTCACGTCGTCTTACTTGGCGCCCGCCGCACCGCGGCGGATGCCCAGGCGCTCGACCAGCGCGCGGAAGCGCTGGATGTCCTTCTTGGCCAGGTACTGCAGCAGGCGGCGACGCTGGCCGACCAGGATCAGCAGACCACGACGGGAGTGGTGGTCGTGCTTGTGGGTCTTGAGGTGCTCGGTCAGGTCCGAGATGCGGCGAGAGAGCAGCGCCACCTGAACCTCGGGGGAGCCGGTGTCGCCCTCCTTCTGGCCGAACTCGGTCATGATCTGCTTCTTCGTAGCGGCGTCGAGCGACACGCGTACTCCTCGTGATGTTTCGAGTGCCTCCGAGTGCCCCTGGTCTACATCTCAGGGGAGCTTCCGTGACTCGTGAGGCCGGGAATGGACCGTACATAGAAAGACGGTCGTCACACAGGGTACCAGTCGGGGGGTGGGGGTCCGGCCCGCGCCCTACGGGGCAGCGACCCCCGGACCTGCGAAAGGCCTGAACAGGGGCGGAGTGCCCCAGTAGGCTACCGGCACAGCTCTTTCGTACGCCGTACGCCGTGAAGGGACCGTTCCGCCATGACAGAGGCGCAGGACAAAGCACGCAAGGAACGCGAGAAGGAGGAGCTGTACGGCCTGGACATCTCGGACGTCCAGTGGCAGAGCGCTCCGGGCACGGAGGAGCACGAGGAGCGGGTCGAGATCGCGTACCTCCCGGCCGGTGCGGTGGCCATGCGGTCCTCACTCGATCCGGAGACGGTGCTGCGGTACACCGAGGCGGAGTGGCGGGCCTTCGTGCTCGGGGCCCGGGACGGGGAATTCGATCTTGAGCCGTCGCCGCGGAATGGTGGGG
>NZ_JASKYR010000205.1:0-11504 GCF_041028215.1 Streptomyces flavofungini | reverse complement strand
ATGCCGCCCACCTCCCCGGCCACGGCCTCGGCCTTGGCGGCGTCGAGGTCGTTGACGACGACGCGGGCGCCCTCGGCGGCGAAGCGGCGGGCGAGCGCCGCTCCGATCCCGCCCCCGGCTCCGGTGACGACGACTCCCTTGTCCTTCAGGGTCTCCACGTGCGGTCTCCTTCGACCTCGGCTCGACCACGGCTCGCGCGGCTGGTCTGTCACGGCAGACTAACCAGTCGGTATGTTGCGGGGGAAGAGGTGGGCCGGGGCGGGGGCCGCGGGCCGCCCCGCCGTGGCGGAAACCGTTCAGGCGCGTGTGCCCGCGTGCACGTCAGGCGCTGACGCCCGCGTGCGCGTTCAGCCGCGCACGCTCGCGTGCAGGATGCGGGCCAGCTCGCGCGGCTGGGAGAACATCGGCCAGTGGCCCGTGTCCATCTCCACCAGGCGCCAGCTCTCGCTCTTGAGTGCCTCGGCCACGTCGTCCATCGGCTCGTCGCCGTCCAGGAGGCACTTGACGTACGTGGCGGAGAGATCGCCCAGCGGGCGCGTCAGCTCGGCGGGGCCGGTCAGCGTCTCGCCGGGGTGCGGGGTGGCGCCGCCGGTGAAGCGCGCCATCTGTTCGCTGCCGAGGCCCTGCCCGTCGACCCCGGCCGCGCCGGGCGGCGGCCACCAGCCGTCGTTCTCGGCCAGGACGGCCTCGAAGGCGGCCTGCCCCTGCCACCAGCAGGAGGCGAACGACTCGCCGTCGACGGGGACGTTGGAGTCGACGAACACCACATGCGCGAGCCGGTCGCCGAGCAGCGCCGCGGCCTGGCCGACCGGGATGCCGGCGTAGCTGTGGCCGACGAGGACCACTTCCGGCAGGCCGAGCCGGTCCGCCTCCTGGACGATGTCGCGCACGTGGGTGGCCTGTCCCGCGGGCACCCCCTGCTTGTCGGCGAGCCCGGAGAGGGTCAGGGGATGGGCCCCGTGTCCGGCCGCCCGCAGTTCCCGCGCCACGTCGTCCCACGCCCAGGCGCCGAGCCAGGCGCCCGGGACCAGTATGAATTCCGCCATGGCGCCGAACGTACACGCCGTGCGCCGGTGGGGTCAGCCCCCGCCGCGATGCGGGTGCCAGCCGGGTGGCGGAGCCGTGCCGCCCCACGGGATCGTGATCTTCGTCCGTGAAGAGCCGCACCGCCAGGAGGCGCCAGATGTCCCGCACCACCCGTCGAACGGTTCCGCTCCTGCTGCTCACGGCCGTCGGCGCGGGAGCGCTCATCGCGCCGGGGACCGCTCAGGCGGCGCCCCGCCCCGCGGATCCCGTGGCCGCCATCGAGCGGGCGGCCCACCCGCTGCGCTCGACCGGGCCCGGCGGGAGCACCAGGGACCTGCGGGCGCTCGGCGCGATGGTGGGCGACGCCTCGGTGGTGGGGCTCGGCGAGGCGACCCACGGCACGCATGAGTTCTTCACGATGAAGGAGCGGGTGTTCCGCCACCTCGTCGAGGAGAAGGGCTTCACCACCTTCGCCCAGGAGGTGAGCTGGACGACCGGGCTGCGCTTCGACGCCTATGTGCGCGGCGAGCGGGACGGCGACGTCCGCGCGCTCGTCCACCACGAGCTGGCGAAGACGCCGTGGGACACCGAGGAGTACGTCCATCTCCTGAGCTGGATGCGCGCGTACAACGACAGGCACCCGGAGCGGCGGCTCCGCTTCATGGGCAACGACCTCAACTACCCGGAGCTGGGCGCGGAGGTGTTCGACGGCGTGCTCGGCTACGCGGGCGCGCACGAGCCGGAGCTGCGGCCGAGGCTGGCCGGGCTGTACGCGCCGATGCGGCGGCTCTCGGACGGCGACGCCTACATGGCCCGTCCGTTGGCCGAGCGGAAGAAGCTGGCCGAGGGAGCGACGAAGGCCTATGAACTCCTCAAGGAGCGGCGGCCGGAGGCGGGGAGCGCGGCGTTCGAGTGGGCGCTCCAGCACGCCAGGTCCCTCTCGCAGACCGCCCGCGTCCTCGCGCACGACCTCGACTCCCCTGACGGACAGCGGGCCGCCATGCTCGACCGCGACCGCCTGATGGCCCAGAACACCGCCTGGTGGCAGCGGCGGACCGGCGACAAGGTGCTGCTCTCCGCGCACAACGCGCATGTCTCCTACGTCTCGTTCGACCCGCGCTATCCGAAGATGCAGGGCGCCTTCCTGCGCGACCGGCTCGGCAAGCGGTACGCGAGCATCGGGTTCACCTTCGACCGGGGCGGCCTGATGGCGCAGAGCGCGGACTCCGAGGTCTGGAAGCCGCTCTCGCTGGCCCCGGCGACGCCCGGCATGAACGAGCACACGCTCGACAAGGTGCGCCACGACGACTTCTACCTGGACACCCGGACCGCGCCCGCGGCGGCGCGCAAGTGGCTCGACAAGGCCCGCCCGACGCGCAGCATCGGCAACGTCCACCCCGACGGGCCCTACAAGATCTCGCTCGGCCGCTCCCACGACGTCCTCATCCATCTGCACGAGGTGACGGCGGCACACCGCCAGGAGCCGTGAACCCACCCGGCCGTCGGGCGGAGCCGTCAGGTCTCAGTGGCCGAGACAGCCCGTCCTGAGTATTGACTGGCCCCTACAACGAACGTGAGAGTGCCGCTCGTGCAGAGCGACGCTGAAGCAGCGAAAAGACAGCGGGTCCAGGCCGCGGCCAACGCGGACGGCGGCAGCCCGGAGAGCATGCGGCGGGTGGCCGTGGCCTCGTTCATCGGCACGGCCATCGAGTTCTACGACTTCTACATCTACGGCACGGCCGCCGCGCTCGTCCTGAACCAGGCGTTCTTCCCGACCCTCGACCCGGTCAACGCCACGCTCGCGTCGTTCTCCACCTACGCGGTGGCGTTCGCGGCGCGGCCCATCGGCTCGGTGGTCTTCGGGCACTTCGGGGACCGGGTGGGCCGCAAGTCGGTCCTGGTGGCCTCGCTGCTCCTGATGGGCCTCTCGACCGCGTGCGTCGGGCTGCTGCCCGGCTACGGCACGCTGGGCATCTGGGCGCCGCTGCTGCTCATCCTGCTCCGCTTCCTCCAGGGCATCGGGCTCGGCGGTGAGTGGGGCGGTGCCGCGCTCCTCGCGGTGGAGCACGCGCCGAAGCGCCGGCGCGGGCTCTACGCGGCGTTCCCCCAGCTCGGCCCCTCCGTCGGGTTCTTCGCGGCGACCGGGATCTTCTGGCTGCTCTCCTCGGCGCTCTCCGACGAGGCGTTCCGCTCCTGGGGCTGGCGCGTGCCGTTCCTGCTGTCGTTCCTGCTGGTCGGCGTCGGCCTCTTCGTACGGCTGCGGATCAGTGAGACGCCCGTCTTCGCCAAGGTCATCGAGGCGCGGGAGGCCAGCAAGGTCCCCACGCTCGACGTGCTCCGCCGCCATCCGCGCGAACTCCTGCTCGGCGCGGGCGGCATGGTCGTCGCCTACGGCCTCTTCTACACCGCCACGACGTACTGCCTCTCCTACGCCACCGGCACCCTGGGCATCTCGCGCAACACCATGCTCGGCCTCTCCCTGGTGGCCTGCCTCTTCCTCGCGGCGGGCACCTGGCTCGCCGCGACGCGCTCCGACGGGGCCGGGCGCCGCAGGCTGGTCCTCGCGGGCGCGGGGCTCGCCGTGGTGTGGGGCCTGGCGCTCTTCCCGCTCCTTGACACCGGGCGTCCCGTGCTCATCGCGCTCGCGCTGGGCGGCGCGCTGTTCTGCATGGGCGTGGTCTACGGCCCGATGGGCGCCTACCTGCCCGAGCTGTTCGGCGCGAACGTGCGGTACTCGGGCGCCTCGCTCGCCTACAACCTGGGCGGCGTGCTCGGCGGCGCGGTCTCGCCGCTGGTCGCGACCCGGCTCCAGGCGGCCTTCGGCTCCTCGTCGGTGGGCTGGTACGTGAGCGCCATGGCGGTCGTGTCGCTGCTGTGCGTCCTCGCGCTGCCGGAGACGCGGGAGCGGGAACTGGCCTGAAACGGCCGCACGTTCTGGCCGCCTCGTGCCGCACGCGTATGGCCAGTGGGCACCGGCGGCGGGACCATGACGCCGTGGAGCCCTACTGGGAACTGACCTTCGACGCCGACGGCGACGTCGACACCGCGCAGCGCCAGGAGCTGCTCTCCGGCGTGGAACGCGAGCGCGTGACGGATCTCCTCGTCTTCGCGCACGGCTGGAACAACGACAAGGACGACGCCAGGAAGCTGTACCGGCGCTTCTTCGCCCCGTGCGAGCGGCTGGCCGGGGCCGGTGTGCGCCTCGGCTACGCCGGGGTGCTCTGGCCCGCCATCCGCTTCCCCGACGAACCCATCCCCGACTTCGACCCCTCGGCGTCCACCGCCCCGGCGACGGCGGGCGGGCCGACCCTGGACGCGGCCACCCGGCAGGCGCTCGACCGCGCCTACCCCGGCCACGACGAGACGCTCGACCGGATCGCGGAGCTGCTCGCGGAGCGCTCCGAGGTCGCCTCGCGGGTGTACGAGTTCGGGCGGCTCGTGCGCGATCTGGTCTCCCTGCGGGAGACGAGCCCCGCGCGGCACCTGGGCGAGGACACCGGCGCGGGCGAGCCCGCCATGCTCGTCGACGACGCGGTGCAGGTCTGCGAACTGCTCGCCGCCGCCCGCGCGGACACCGGCAGGCCCCAGTTCCTCGGCAACCTGCGCGAGCGGGTGTGGGACGGCGCCTACGAGCTGCTGCGGGAGGGCTCCTACTACGGGATGAAGCGCCGGGCGGGCGCGGTCGGCCAGCTGGGTCTCGGCCCGGCGCTCGGGCTGCTCGCCGGTGACGTGTCCGGGATCAGGGTCCACCTCATCGGACACAGCTTCGGCGCGCGCCTCGTCTCGTACGCGCTGCGCGGCATGCCCGCCGATGTGCGGGCGGTGAAGTCGGTGACGCTGCTCCAGGGGGCGTTCTCGCACTACGCCTTCGCGGGCCGGGTGCCGCACGACACCTCGCGCAGGGGCGCCCTGTACGGCATGCAGGCCCGCATCGACGGCCCGCTGATCTCCTGCTACTCGCGCCACGACGACGCGCTCGGGCGGCTCTACCCGCTGGCGTCGAAGCTGGCCGGTGACTCCACCACCTTCCTCAACCTCTGGGAGCGGTGGGGAGCCATCGGCTACAACGGCATCCGGTCGGTGGGCGGCACCAAACGCATCAAGCTGGGCCAGAAGGTGCCCACCAAGGGGTGCGTGAGCCTGGACGCCGCGACGGTGGTGCGGCGGGGCGGCCCGCCCGCCGGCGCGCACAGCGACATCTGCCACGAGGAGCTGGCACGCGTCGTGTTCGCCGCCGGACGGATCGCCCTCGCCTGAACCGGCCTACCGGTGCCGGGGGAACTCGACGACCTGCTGGTAGGTCGGGCGGTTCTGCCACTGCACCGGCTTGTGCGTGATGCCGCCGAGCGCCCGGTGGATCACGGAGTCCGCGCACCACTGGTCGCCCGCCTTGCAGGCGTCGTCACCGGGGTAGACCTCGGTGGCGGGTCTGGCCGCGGCCTGGCCGAGCGTGGTCAGCAGGGCGTCCCGGCAGGCGTCGAGCCTGCCGCCGCCGCAGAAGGTGTCGCCGAGCGCGCCCTCGACCGGCTCGCCGAGCACCGCACGCAGGTCCTTGTCGGCATAGCCCCACCAGCCGTACTGGAAGGCGGAGCCCGCGTGGGCGCCGGTCGGTCCGTGGCCCGCGGACGGCGCCTCGTCGGTGCCGAGCTGGGCGGTCAGGGCCTCGTAGAGGTCCTTGCCGAGGCCCGGCTTGAACTCGGCCTCCACGAGCAGCGGCCACCAGGCGTCCATGATCCGTACGGCGTCGGGGTGGGCGTAGGCCTTGGTGCCCGCCGCCGTCTGGTTGCGCTGGGCGCCCGCCTTCAGCCAGGCGTCGAGCTGCTCGACCGCCTTGGCCTGCTGAGGGTCGGTGACCGGCTTGCTCCGTACCACCTTGAGCAGCTCGGGAAGCACCTGCTCGCCGCGCAGGTCGGTGACGGCCGCCTCGGACATGGCCCGGGTCAGCGCGGCGCGGGTGACGCCGCCCGCCCGGGTGAGCTCCTTGACCCGCCCGTCGAGCAGGTCTCCGCGGTGCACGGCGCTCATGCCGAAGCCCGCGGTGCTGAAGTCGTCCGCCTGCTTGTTGTTCCAGGAGATGTAGTAGTCCTGGTTGACGGACTGCGGGTGCTCGGCGGGCGGGGTCTGCGCCGAGGTGTTGTCGGCGGGGTCGAAGTCACGCCACTCGTAGGCCTGCTCCCCCTTGACCGGGAGGGCGGGGTCGATGTCCTTCGCGCGTACGGGGTTGGCGCCGCTGTTGTAGTAGGCGATGTCGCGCGAGTCGGCGTAGAACCAGTTGAAGGCGTAGCTGATGTTCTGGGCCGCCTTCTTGAAGGTCTCGGCGTCCCGCACGTACGAGGGGTCGTTGAGCATCTGGAAGCCGATGATCGAGTCGGCCTCGTGGCGGTAGGTGGAGCGCAGCGACACGTACGCGACGGGCTTGCCGCCGACGCTCGCCCGGTGGGTGACCACGCCGTACTTGGTGCGGAAGACCTGCATGCGGTAGGAGCCCGCGGCGGTGGAGTCGGCGACGGTCGGCTTCCAGGCGTTCTTGCGCTCCAGCTTCTCCATGGGCGTGCACGTGCCGCGGTAGAGGTAGCCGGTGGACTGCTTGGTGGGTGTGCCGCCGCCCGGCTCGCAGAGTCCGACGGCGTAGGTGTCGGTGATGTCCTGTCCGGCGGAGGTGGCCGACCAGGCGTAGTCCTGGCCGCGGCCGAGCTGGATGTACATGCCGACGCCCGCGAAGGAGACACCCCGGGCGCTGATGCCGGGCCCCTGGAGCTCCTGCTGCATGAGGAGCTGGGGGGCGAAGTAGCCGGTCTGCGGGCCGAAGACGGCGACGGGGTGCTTGCTCGCGGTGTGCTTGCCGGAGACGAGAAGGGCGTTGGACATGCCCTTCTTGTGGCCGTCCTGGCGGAAGAGGTCCTCGGGCAGGACGCCCTTGTCGTACATGCCCTGGGCGGGCCGGAGCTTCTTCGGGGCCTTCACCGGGTCCTTGGCGCCCGTCCTCGCGCCGCCCTCGCGGTCGTACACGAGCTGTTCGCGCTCGACGGAGCCGGGGTCGGGCAGGGCGGTACCGCGCGCCTTATCCGGTCTGCCCGCGTAGGGGAAGCTCGTTCCGTCATGGATGGTCTGCACGGCCTCGGGGTCGTTGCGCGCCCGGAAGGACTCCCAGACCTCGGTGCCCTTGGTCACCCCGTACTTCTCCTGGGACTTCAGCAGGGACAGGGCGGACTCGACCTCGCCGCCGCCCCCGTTGCCGAAGAGCCCGCCGACCACGGAGGCGAGCGCGATCATGTCAGTGATCTTGAACGGCGCTATCTCGCCCTTGTTGGTGATCGCGTCGATCTTGCCGGTCAGGACGTACTCGCCGGGGAAGGAGCGGCCGTCCTTGGACTTCACGCGGTAGGCGTTGAGCCCGTCGATATAGGCCTGGGCGTCCTCCATGGCCTGCTTGCCGCGCTCGCCCTGCGTGGTCCTGATGTACTCGACCTGCTTCTCCAGGTCCGCCTCTGTGTACGGGGCCTGCGGCCAGAACTGCTGCTCCAGGCCCTGGTTGGCGGGGGCGCCGCCCGCGAACGACGTCAGCTCCCCGCGCCCGATGTGCCGGAAGAGGTCGATGAGCCAGAGCCGGTCCTGGCCCGCCGCGAAGCCCGCGCCGAACTCGGTGCCGTAGCGCGTGGTGCCCTTGATGTGCGGTATGCCGTACTTCTTGTCCCGGGTGATCGTCACATCGTCGCGCGGCTTGGTGACCGAGGCGACCTGCCCTTCGCGGACGCCGAAGGAGGCGTCGTTGAAGAACTGGGTCAGCTTGTCGTCGGTGAGCGAGCCATAGCCCGAGGAGAGCGCGTCGTAGGGGCCCAACTGGTCGTCGGCGTGCGCCGGCTTGGTGCCGAGGACCCGGTGGGCGAGGATCTCGGCGAGCGTGGCGTTGCCGTTGGCGCCGGGCGGCAGCACGTCCGCGCACTGGCTCCCGCAGTAGTCCGTCTCGGCGGCGGATCGTTCCGCCGCGCCCCGGCCCCCCGGCGCCGCCGCCGCGCCAGGCAGGGGCACGAGGAGCGCGGCGCCGAGCGCGAGCGCCGCCCCCGTCGCAAGCGTTCTGAGTCTGGCGTCGCGTCGTCGCATGGGTGCTCCTCCGGTGGTCTGCGGAAGGCCGATGCGGCGGAGGTTACTGGCGGGGCGATGAACTCGAAAGATGAACAACCGTCGCCTTTTCCGAATCACCACAACGCGCCCCCTCTGTGCATGCATCACCGCTGCTCGGACGGGCAGGCGAAACACGGTCGCCCGATCAGGGAGCCGAATCGCGTGTCGATACGTCTACTCGGCGACGCCGCTTCGGCTTCCGCTCGGCAGCGGCGCCGGGAGAGAAGGAACACGGGGTACCAGAACGAAGTACGTGTGACGGAGGTGCAGGGCGATGGCCGGATTCCGGAGTCTCGCGAGACAGGTACGTGATCCGAAGAGCGACCTGGCACTGCGGCGGTACTCACTGCGCAAGTGCCTGGAGAGGTTCGCCCCCTACGGTCACCGGGCGACCTGGGACCATCTGTGCGCCCGGGCCGGGTTCGGGCCCGAGGACAGGTCTCCCGACCCGGCGCGGCTGGTGGCCGCGCTGACGGAGCTCGAGGCGGCACGGGCGGTCTGGCTCGCCTACGAGGCGGGCTTCGCCGAGCGCCGCCGCAAGGAGAAGCACGACGGACTCCGCCGTCCGGGCAGTGACGACGACTGGCACCGCCGCACCTGGGGCGGGTTCGGGGTCGCCTGGTGCGACGACCCCGACGTCCATCCGGACGCGCCCCTCGCCGAAGTCCTGCGGCGGCTGATAGCGGCGCTGGAGAGGGAGCCGGGCACCGCCTGCCCCGTCTGCGCCGACACCACCCTGGTGTGGAAGCACGGCCTCGCGCACGAGCCGTCCTCGGGGGCGGTCTGCACGGGCTGCGGCATCGTCGTGCCCGCCCCGGTCCTCACCGCCGAGGCGGTCGACCGGGCCCAGGTACGGGCCCGTCGGCTCCGGCCGCTCGTGTCGGCGTGAGGGGCACGCCCCGTTAGGGCCTGAGCACGTCCGTGTGGATGGCGAGCTTGAACTGGGCGTGAGTGATCGGCGTCTTCACGCGGACGTCACCGGCGCCGCGAGCCGTGATCTTCAGCCCCACGGGCGTGTTCGGGTGCACGAACATCTGCCATACGTAGGACCGGAACTGGCTGCCCCTGGTGGGCGCGGAGTCGGTCGTCGCGGTCGAGTCGTACCCGGTCGAGTGGCCGAGCGGGTCACGGACGAAGCGTGTGCGGTACTCGGTGGGGCCGCCGTCCGGTTCCCAGAAGACCAGCGCGGAGAGCACGCCCCAGCCGTCGTGGCTCGGCCAGATCAGCCCCGAGCGCGGCTGCGGGAACTTCGCGGAGGAGCCGCCGCCCTTCGCCGGGTCGTGCATGTGCCAGGGATCGTAGTTCTCCTCGCCCGCGCCGTAGGGGAAGCGCACGAGGTGGTAGCCGTCGCTGTCGTAGGTCACGGACTGACGCCCGTCCTGCGCGGCGTCCCACTTCAACGAACAGATCGCGACCGGCATCGGCCCTCCCCTGAGTGATGAGGTGCACAGCCTCTCTCAACTCCCCTGTGCTGCATACACGTTGCGCACGGCGGTCCGGTTCCTCGGCGCGTGGCCCCGCACGGGGGGCACCGCCGGGTGTCAGAGGTCTCGGTCGTCCGCCACTTCGACGTGCTCGGCGACGGCCACGATCAGGACCCGGGTGCCCTTGGCCAGCGGGCGCCAGCGGTGCGGCCGCTCCGCCGCGCAGTAGAGGGTGTCGCCGCGCCCCAGGGTGTGGGCCGCGCCGTCCACCTCGACCTCGGCCGAGCCGTCGGCGACGTAGAGCAGCTCGTCGTTGCGGTGGCGGTAGATCCGGCTCCAGTCGTGCTCGCCGGTGAACTCAAGGGCGTGCAACTGCTGCCGCCCGCGCACCAGCGGCCGCACCCGGGACACCGCCGCGGAGTCGCCGCGCACCACGTCGACGGGGCGGGGCGGCTGGGAGGCGGCGAGCAGCCGTACGGCCGTGGTGTCCAGGGCGTCGGCGATGCGCTGGAGCGAGCCCATGCTGGGCCGCGAGCGGCCGTTCTCCACCTGACTGAGGAAGGGCGCCGAGACCCCGGCCCGCTCCGCGACCGCGGCCAGCGTCAGCTCCAGGGCGCGGCGGCGCCGCCGGATCGCGGGGCCGACGGCCAACTCATCGCGTTCTGCGCTCATGTTGCTGGTTTGTTTCCACTTCGCCCGGGGTCTGTCGGTCACCCTACCGCCGTGGTTAACGTCTTCAGCCTCACTTAAGAAACTTAACCACCGAGGAGAACGCGCATGACCCGCGTGGACCAGAACCAGCGCCGCCGCAGGGGCACCGGCCTCATCGCCCTGGACGAGGCGGCCTCGTACGGCGGATACACGCTCTTCGCGCCGCTGACCGGCGACGGCGGGGTGTACCTGGTCGACATCCGGGGCGAGATCGCGCACCGGTGGGACCTGCCGCACCGCCCCGGACGGCACGCGCGGATCCTCCCGAACGGCAACCTCGCCCACAACGGCGTGCTCCCCGACGAGCCCGCGCTCTTCCCCATGTGGCACAAGTACCGCGGCGGCGTCATGCGCGAGTACACCCCCGACGGCACGGCCGTGCGCGAGCACATCGACCGCTTCCAGCACCACGACGCGCACCACTACGGCGACGGCCGAATCCTGTACACCGCCCTCGAACCGCTGACCGGCGCGGCGGCGGACGCCGTGCGCGGCGGGGTGCCGGGGTCGGAGGCCACTCACGGCACGGTGTGGGCGGACACCATCGTGGAGGTGGACGCCGAGGGGCGCCGCACCTGGGAGTGGAGGGTCTCGGAGCACCTGGACCGCGCGGAGTTCCCGCTCCACCCCGACTACGCCCGCGAGCACTACCCGCTGATCAACAGCGTCCTGCCGACCCGGGACGGCGACATCCTGGCGAGCCTGCGCTCGGTCTCCGCGGTGATCGTCATCTCCCGCGCGACCGGCGAGATCATCTGGCGCTCCGAACCGGGCGTGGTCTCCCAGCAGCACTGCCCCACCGAGCTGGCCGACGGCGGCTTCCTCGTCTTCGACAACGGGGTCTTCCGGCCCGGCCACGACGTGCCGTTCAGCCGGGTCGTCGAGATCGAGCGGGCGAGCGGCAAGGTGGTCTGGGAGTACCACGACCCGGCGCGCGAGTCCTTCTTCGCCCCGTTCATGGGCGCCGCCCAGCGCCTGCCGAACGGCAACACCCTGGTCACGGACTCCCCCGCGGGCCGCCTCTTCGAGGTCACCGCCGACGGCTATCTGTGCTGGGAGTACATCGTGCCGTTCTTCGGCGGCTACCACGAGCGCGAGGTCCGCGCCCTCTTCCCCGCCGAGCCCAACGCCGTCTTCCGCTCCTACCGTTACGCGGCGGCCGACCTGCCGTSGCTGCGCGGMCACGAGGGCTGAGCCGATGGACACCGCGCCCCCCGGCAC
>NZ_JASKYR010000204.1:0-10314 GCF_041028215.1 Streptomyces flavofungini | reverse complement strand
GCCCATGATGCTCTCCCCAGGGCAGGGGAAACGCAACAGGCCGGTCCCGCCCGGAGGCGGAACCGGCCTGCTGGTGTGGCGGCCTGCTGGGGTGACGGCCTGCCGAGGTGGCCGGGGGGCTACTTCACCGGTTCCGGCTCCGGTGCGTCCGTCGGTTCCTCGGCGTCCGTCGGGTCGGCCGGGGTCTTCACGGAGTCGAGTAGGAGCTGGGCGACGTCGACGACCTGGAGGGACTCCTTGGCCTTGCCATCGTTCTTCTTGCCGTTGACCGAGTCCGTGAGCATGACGAGGCAGAAGGGGCAGGCGGTGGAGACGATGTCGGGGTTGAGGGACAGCGCCTCGTCGACCCGCTCCGTGTTGATGCGCTTGCCGATGCGCTCTTCCATCCACATCCGGGCGCCACCGGCGCCACAGCAGAAGCCGCGCTCCTTGTGGCGGTGCATCTCCTCGTTGCGCAGCCCGGGGACCTTGCCGATGATCTCGCGCGGCGGCGTGTAGATCTTGTTGTGGCGGCCCAGGTAGCACGGGTCGTGGTACGTGATGATGCCCTCGACCGGGGTCACCGGGACCAGCTTGCCCTCGTCGACGAGGTGCTGGAGGAGCTGGGTGTGGTGGATGACCTCGTAGTCGCCGCCGAGCTGCGGGTACTCGTTGCCGAGCGTGTTGAGGCAGTGCGGGCAGGTGGCGACGATCTTCTTCGCCGTCTTCGGCTTGGCCGACTCGGGCGTGACCTTGCCGTCGTCGTCGAGCTCCTCGCCGAACGCCATGTTCAGCGCCATGACGTTCTCCTGGCCGAGCTGCTGGAACAGCGGCTCGTTGCCGAGGCGGCGGGCGGAGTCACCGGTGCACTTCTCGTCGCCGCCCATGATCGCGAACTTGACGCCCGCGATGTTGAGCAGCTCCGCGAAGGCCTTCGTGGTCTTCTTGGCGCGGTCTTCGAGGGCACCGGCGCAGCCGACCCAGTACAGGTACTCGACCTCGGTGAGGTCCTCGATGTCCTTGCCGACGACCGGCACCTCGAAGTCGAGCTCCTTGAGCCACTCCAGGCGCTGCTTCTTGGCGAGGCCCCAGGGGTTGCCCTTCTTCTCCAGGTTCTTGAGCATCGTGCCCGCCTCGGACGGGAACGCGCTCTCGATCATCACCTGGTAGCGGCGCATGTCGACGATGTGGTCGATGTGCTCGATGTCGACCGGGCACTGCTCGACGCAGGCGCCGCAGGTGGTGCAGGACCACAGGACGTCCGGGTCGATGACGCCGTTCTCCTCGACCGTGCCGATCAGGGGGCGCTCGGCCTCGGCCAGGGCCTCGGCGGGCACGTCCTTGAGCTGCTCCTCGGTCGCCTTCTCGTCGCCCTCCATGGTCTTGCCGCCGCCCGCGAGCAGATACGGGGCCTTGGCGTGCGCGTGGTCGCGCAGCGACATGATGAGCAGCTTCGGGGAGAGCGGCTTGCCGGTGTTCCACGCGGGGCACTGCGACTGGCAGCGTCCGCACTCGGTGCAGGTGGAGAAGTCGAGCAGGCCCTTCCAGGAGAACTGCTCGACCTGGGAGACACCGAAGACGGCGTCGTCGGCCGGGTCCTCCCAGTCGATCGGCTTGCCGCCGGAGGTCATGGGCTGGAGCTCGCCGAGGGCGGTCCCGCCGGTCGCCTCGCGCTTGAACCAGATGTTGGGGAAGGCCAGGAAGCGGTGCCAGGCCACGCCCATGTTGGTGTTCAGGGCGACGACGATCATCCAGATGAACGAGGTCGCGATCTTCAGCCCGGCGAAGAAGTACGTCAGGTTCTGGAGGGTGGAGGTGTCCATCCCCTCGAACCAGGAGACGACCGGGTAGGAGATGAAGAACGAGGCCTCGTAGCCGTCGACGTGGTGCTGGGCGCCCTCAAGGGCGTGCAGCGTGAAGATGCAGACACCGACGATGAGGATGACTGTCTCGACGAAGTACGCCTGGCCGGTCTTGGAGCCCGCGAAGCGGGACTTGCGCCCCGGCTTGTCGGGGCGGTTGAGCTGCCGGATGACGATGAGCGTGAGGATGCCGAGGACCGTCATCGTGCCGATGAACTCGACGAAGACGTTGTACGGCGCCCACTCGCCGATGATCGGCAGCATCCAGTCGGCCTGGAAGAGCTGGCCGATGGCGTTCACGATCGTCAGCAGCAGCGAGAAGAAGCCCACCGCCACGAACCAGTGCGCGAAGCCGACGATGCCCCACTTGTTCATGCGCGTATGGCCGAGGAACTCCTTGACCACGGTGACGGTGCGCTGCCAGGGGTTGTCGGTCCGCAGTCCGGCGGGCACCGGCTGACCGAGCCGCACGAACCGGTAGATCTGCACGATGGCACGGCCGAACAGCGCGACGCCGACCGCGATTAGGACCAGCGACACGATGATCGCGGCGAGTTGCATTTGGGGGCTCCTCGGGCCTGCGAGGCGAACTATTACTAAGCGGTAACTTATGCAGTCCGTCTGAGACTACCCATTTAACCCGTCGCACTGTAGCCAGCGACGCGGTGATCTGCGTCGCTCAGGCAACCCTTGCCGGTTCCCCGCAGGTTGCGCGTAAGTACGAGATAAGAGTTGAGCCCCCTTGACTCAGCTCTGTTGACTCCAGCGAAGCGACCATGCATGCTTGAGTCAGATCCACTCAAGAAGTACATCTGGAGGAACCGAAATGGCACGTGCGGTCGGCATCGACCTGGGCACGACTAACTCCGTCGTCAGCGTTCTCGAAGGCGGCGAGCCCACCGTCATCACCAACGCCGAAGGCGCCAGGACCACGCCGTCCGTCGTCGCCTTCGCGAAGAACGGCGAGGTGCTCGTCGGCGAGGTGGCCAAGCGCCAGGCGGTCACCAACGTCGACAGGACCATCCGGTCGGTCAAGCGCCACATGGGCACCGACTGGAAGGTGGACATCGACGACAAGGGGTTCAACCCCCAGCAGATCTCGGCGTTCATCCTGCAGAAGCTGAAGCGCGACGCCGAGGCGTACCTGGGCGAGAAGGTCGCCGACGCGGTCATCACCGTCCCGGCGTACTTCAACGACTCCGAGCGCCAGGCCACCAAGGAGGCCGGCGAGATCGCGGGTCTGAACGTCCTGCGCATCGTCAACGAGCCGACCGCCGCCGCCCTGGCGTACGGCCTGGACAAGGACGACCAGACCATCCTGGTCTTCGACCTCGGTGGCGGCACCTTCGACGTCTCGCTCCTGGAGATCGGCGACGGCGTCGTCGAGGTGAAGGCCACGAACGGCGACAACCACCTCGGTGGTGACGACTGGGACCAGCGCGTCGTCGACTACCTGGTCAAGCAGTTCAACAACGGCCACGGCGTGGACCTCTCCAAGGACAAGATGGCGCTCCAGCGCCTGCGCGAGGCGGCCGAGAAGGCCAAGATCGAGCTGTCCTCCTCCACGGAGACCACGATCAACCTGCCCTACATCACGGCGTCCGCCGAGGGCCCGCTGCACCTGGACGAGAAGCTCACCCGCGCCCAGTTCCAGCAGCTCACGTCCGACCTCCTGGAGCGCTGCAAGACGCCGTTCCACAACGTCATCAAGGACGCGGGCATCCAGCTCTCCGAGATCGACCACGTCGTTCTCGTCGGTGGCTCCACCCGTATGCCCGCCGTCGCCGAGCTCGTCAAGGAGCTCACCGGCGGCAAGGACGCCAACAAGGGTGTGAACCCGGACGAGGTCGTCGCCATCGGCGCCTCGCTCCAGGCCGGTGTCCTCAAGGGTGAGGTCAAGGACGTCCTGCTCCTCGACGTGACCCCGCTGTCCCTCGGCATCGAGACCAAGGGCGGCATCATGACCAAGCTCATCGAGCGGAACACCACGATTCCGACGAAGCGCTCCGAGATCTTCACGACGGCCGAGGACAACCAGCCGTCCGTCCAGATCCAGGTCTACCAGGGCGAGCGCGAGATCGCGGCGTACAACAAGAAGCTCGGGATGTTCGAGCTGACCGGTCTGCCCCCGGCGCCCCGCGGCGTCCCGCAGATCGAGGTCTCCTTCGACATCGACGCCAACGGCATCATGCACGTGACCGCGAAGGACCTGGGCACGGGCAAGGAGCAGAAGATGACCGTCACCGGCGGCTCCTCGCTGCCGAAGGACGAGGTCGACCGCATGCGCCAGGAGGCCGAGAAGTACGCGGACGAGGACCACGCCCGCCGCGAGGCCGCCGAGTCCCGCAACCAGGGCGAGCAGCTCGTCTACCAGACGGAGAAGTTCCTCGCGGACAACGCGGAGAAGGTCCCCGGTGACGTCAAGACCGAGGTCGAGGAAGCCGTCGGCGAGCTGAAGGAGAAGCTCAAGGGCGAGGACACGGCCGAGATCCGCACCGCCACCGAGAAGGTCGCCGCCGTCTCGCAGAAGCTGGGCCAGGCGATGTACGCCGACGCCCAGGGCGCGCAGGCCGCGGGCGGCGCCGAGGGCGCGGCCCCCGGCGGCGACCAGGCCAAGGACGACGACGGCGTCGTCGACGCCGAGATCGTCGACGACGAGAAGGACCAGAAGGGTGGCGCCGCCTGATGACCGAGGAGACCCCGGGCTTCGGCGAGAACGCCGACAAGTCTGACGTCCCCTCCGGCGCCACCTCTGATGACGCGGCGCCGAAGGCCGCCGAGCCCTCCACCGAGGAGGGCGCGGCGGCCCCGGCCGGGGACACGGAGAGCAAGACGTCCGCCCAGGACGCGAACACGGTCGGCCTGACCGCCCAGCTGGACCAGGTGCGCACCGCGCTCAACGAGCGCACCGCCGACCTCCAGCGGCTCCAGGCCGAGTATCAGAACTACCGCCGCCGGGTGGAGCGGGACAAGGTGACGGTCAAGGAGATCGCCTCGGCGAACCTCCTGTCCGAGCTCCTGCCGACGCTCGACGACATCGGCCGCGCGCGGGAGCACGGCGAGCTGGTCGGCGGCTTCAAGTCGGTCGCCGAGTCGCTGGAGACGGTCGTCGCCAAGCTGGGCCTCCAGCAGTTCGGCAAGGAGGGCGAGCCCTTCGACCCGACGATCCACGAGGCCCTGATGCACAGCTACGCACCGGACGTCACCGAGACGACGTGCGTCGCGATCCTCCAGCCGGGGTATCGCATCGGCGAGCGCACCATCCGCCCCGCGCGGGTGGCCGTCGCCGAGCCGCAGCCCGGCGCGCAGACCGTCAAGGGCGACGAGGCCGATGGCTCCGCGGGCCCCGCGGCGGGCGCGGAGAAGGCGGACGAGAAGGAGACCGGTGGCCCGGACGAGGGCTGACGGTCACGACATGAGTGAGGAGGGACGTCGGGGATGAGCACCAAGGACTTCATCGAGAAGGACTATTACAAGGTCCTCGGCGTCCCCAAGGACGCCACCGAGGCCGAGATCAAGAAGGCGTACCGGAAGCTCGCACGCGAGAACCACCCGGACGCCAACAAGGGAAACGTCAAGGCGGAGGAGCGCTTCAAGGAGATCTCCGAGGCGAACGACGTCCTCGGTGACCCCAAGAAGCGCAAGGAGTACGACGACGCGCGTGCTCTCTTCGGCAACGGCGGATTCCGGCAGGGCCCCGGGGCCGGCGGCGGATCGTTCAACTTCGACCTGGGCGACCTCTTCGGAGGCGGCGCCCCGGGCGGAGGCGGCGGCGGTGCGGCCGGCGGCTTCGGGGGCGGCCTCGGTGACGTCTTCGGGGGCCTGTTCAACCGCGGCGGCGCGAGTGCCGGAGCCGGCACGCGTACGCAGCCGAGGCGCGGCCAGGACATCGAGTCCGAGGTCACGCTGAGCTTCACGGAGGCGGTCGACGGCGCGACGGTGCCGCTGCGCATGTCCTCCCAGGCGGCCTGCAAGGCCTGTTCCGGCACCGGCGACAAGAACGGCACACCGCGCGTGTGCCCGACCTGCGTCGGCACGGGCCAGGTCTCGCGGGGCGGTGGCGGCGGTTTCTCGCTGACCGACCCGTGCGTGGACTGCAAGGGCCGGGGCCTCATCGCCCAGGACCCCTGCGAGGTCTGCGGCGGCTCGGGCCGCGCGAAGTCGTCCCGCACCATGCAGGTGCGCATCCCCGCGGGCGTCTCCGACGGCCAGCGGATCAGGCTGCGCGGCAAGGGTGCGCCCGGTGAGCGCGGCGGCCCCGCCGGTGACCTGTATGTCGTGGTGCACGTCGACAGCCACCCGGTCTTCGGGCGCAAGGGCGACAACCTGACGGTGACGGTCCCGGTGACGTATCCGGAGGCGGCCCTGGGCGGCGAGGTGAAGGTGCCGACCCTCGGGGGCCCGCCCGTCACGCTGAAGCTGCCGCCCGGCACGCCCAACGGCCGTACGATGCGCGCCCGGGGCAAGGGCGCGGTCCGCAAGGACGGCACGCGGGGCGATCTGCTCGTGACGGTGGAGGTGTCGGTCCCGACCGAACTCTCCGACTCCGCGAAGGAAGCCCTGGAGTCGTACCGCGAGGCGACCGCGGGCGGCGACCCGCGGGCAGAACTGTTCAAGGCCGCGAAGGGAGCATGAGATGGACGGCCGTCGTCGACAGTCCGGTTTCAGTAGGGCCTACCAACTCACCGACGAGACGCCGGTGTACGTCATCTCGGTGGCCGCCCAGCTCAGCGGCCTCCACCCGCAGACCCTGCGCCAGTACGACCGCCTCGGCCTCGTCTCCCCGGACCGCACCGCGGGCCGGGGCAGGCGGTACTCCGCCCGTGACATCGAACTGCTCCGCACGGTGCAGCAGCTGTCGCAGGAGGAGGGCATCAACCTCGCCGGCATCAAGCGCATCATCGAGCTGGAGAACCAGGTCGCCGCGCTCCAGTCGCGGGTCGCGGAGCTCTCCGCGGCCGTGGAGGGAGCCGCCGCGGCCATGCAGCAGCGGGAGGCCGCGGTGCACGCCTCGTACCGCCGCGACCTGGTGCCGTACCAGGACGTGCAGCAGGCGAGCGCGCTGGTGGTCTGGCGGCCCAAGCGGTCGGCGGACTGAGTCCGCGGTCGTCGCGAACGCGCGCCGGGGCCGGGAGGTGGGAACCTCCCGGCCCCGGCGCGCGTTGCGTCTCACGACCGTAGAAATGATCATTTTGTGACCGGGGGAAGCGGGTAGTTCGGCATGGCCATGGTGGGACTGTTCTGGATCGCCGAGGGCGATGTGTACGTGGGCGCCAAGCCGTCCGGCCTCGCCCCCGGGGTGCGGCTGACCCCGGAGGGCGTCCTCGCCCTCGGAGACAAGCAGTCCGGCCTGCTGCTCTGGGAGGACGTGCGCTCGCTGACCGTCGACGACGTGCCGTTCAAGACGCTGAAGCGGCATGTGGGCGCGGCGGTCGACATGGTCCTGACGATGAGCCTCGGCGGCACCGACGACGCGCCCATGATGACGGTCCGGGTGGGCGGCGCCGGGGGCAGCAGGGCGCTGACGGCGTACACGGCGGCGGCGATCGGTTACTCCCAGCGGGAGTACGACCTCTCGCGCGCGCTGCTCACCCGGCTGACGGACGGCGCGGCCACGCTGCACACGACGCTCGCGGCGATGTCGGAGTTTGGCCGCCGCCACGAGGGCGGCACCCCGCGCGCCTCCGAGCGGGAGGCGCTGCTCACCGAGTGGCTGGGTCTCTGAGCGGGCGGTCGGTGCCCCGCGCCCTCACGTGTGCGGGGCGTCGAGGATGCCCGAGCGGCCGATGAGGTAGCCGAGCTGGGCCCGGCTGCCGCTGCCGAGCACCGCGGCGAGCTTGGCGATGTGGACGCGGGCCGTGCGTACGTTCATGCCGAGCCGGTCGGCGATCTCGGTGTCGGTGAGGCCTTCGACCAGGAGGCCCGCTATGGCGTGCTGGCGGGCCGTGACGCCGCCCGTGGGGAGCTGCGGGGCCGCCTGCGGATACATGGGCGTGGCGAGCCGCCACAGCCGCCAGAAGGTGGTGGCGAAGTGCTCGACCAGGGCGGGGTGGCGCACTTCGAGGGCGACGCTGCGGTCCTTGCTCGCCGGGATGAACGCCACGGTCCTGTCGAAGACGAAGAGCCGCTCGGTCACCTCGTCCATCGTGCGCGCCTCGGCGTCGCCCTCCAGCTGCTCGAAATAGGCGAGGACGGGCAGGGAGTACCGGGTGGGGTGCTGGTAGAGCGTCCGCATCCGGCAGCCCCGGCTGAGGACGGCCTGGTCCCTGGGGAAGGCCTCGGCCAGGATCTCCGGCGGTCGCACCCCGCCCGGCTGCACCGCGAGGAACTCCTCGGTGACGTCCTCCATGGCCCGGTCGATCGCGGCGTTGATCCGGTCGAGCCCGTCGAGGACGGTGATCGCGGGTGGCACGCGCGTCACCCGGTGCGGCCCTGGTCGAGGATGCCCGACTGGGCGATGAGGTAGCCGAGCTGGGCCCGGCTGCCGCTGCCGAGGGCGGCGGCGATCTTGGCTATGTGGGCGCGGCAGGTGCGGACGTTCATGCCGAGTCTGCGCGCGATGGCCTCGTCCACATGGCCCTCGATGAGGAGCTTGGCGATCGTGCGCTGGACGCCGGTGATGCCGTCGTGCGCGACCGGGGTGTACGGCGTCTCCTCGCGCAGCGGCGTCGCCTGCTGCCAGAACTGGTCGAAGACGGACGCCAGGTACTCGACGAGGCCGGGGTGGCGCAGTTCCAGTGCCACCTGGCGGTCGCGGCGCGCGGGGATGACGGCCGTCGAACGGTCGAAGATGATCATCCGGTCGATGAGCTGTTCGAGCGTACGGACCTGGATCTGGCGTGGATCGAGCTGTTCCAGGTAGGCGAAGACGCCGGGGCCGTGGCGCACCGTGTGCTGATAGAGCGTGCGCATCCGCACACCGCGGCTGAGGGGTTCCTTCACGCGTGCGAGCGACTGGGAGAGCATGTCGCCGCCCCGTACGCCGCCGGGCTGGATGGTGAGGATTTCGTCCGAACACGCCGCTGTCGCCGCGTCGAGCGTGGCGTTGATGCTCTGCAGGCCCTCCAGGACGGTGATCGCGTGGGTGGCCACCGAGGGCTGTGCGCTGATGTGCATGAAGGGCTCGAAAGCATCGGTCAGTTCAACCGTCAGCTTTCTGCGGTCCCTGATCTCGCGCTCGATGGGCTGGAGGCGCTGCGCGAGTATGGCGGACGGCGGGACCGGGCGGAGCCAGTTCGCGTCATCCGGGTCGGGATGCAGCAGGGCGAATTCCACCAGACAGGGTGCTGCTTCAACATCTGCACGGGCGATACGACCCGCGCTCAACGCGCTCGCGTAGAGCCGTGCGCCGTCGTCGCACAGTTCGGTGATGGGGTGGGGATGTGTCGGTTTCGTGCCTATTGTGAGCAATTCTCCACCCCCCAGGGTCCTGTACGTACAGGAACATGATGCATCGATCCTGTGGCCTCGACGTGCTGGTTTGAGACATCGTCTTTCTGGAGCCGGGGGAGAGGAACCTACCAAGTGAGGACGAAGCTGACGATGTTCACGAAAATGCTTCGCTCGGCGCTAGTCGTCGCCTTCGCTGCAACCGCCTTCGCGGTTGCAACCGCGCAAGATGTGTCCTGGAACTCGTCGGGGGGCGACTCGCGAGCCGTGGAGACGACGGCGAAGCCTCAGGGCGACGTGTCCTGGAACGTCCTGCCCGGCGCAGGGGCAGTGAACTCATGAGCACTCCCCCCGACGACCGGACCTTCCGCCGCGAAATGGCCACGGCCTACCGCTCCGGCTGGCACTTCATCGACCTGGTGACCGCGATCCCCCACCGCGGTGACTCGTTGATGGTGACTTTGCTCGGTGAACCGATCGTCGTCACCCGTGACGACGAGGAGGAGATCCGCGCCTACCGGTGCCTGCGGCGGCCGCGAGGGGCACCCCAGCCCGTGCGGTGTGCCGTCAGGTACGGCATGGTCTTCGTCAATCTCGACCGGCGCGACCACCGGATCGTCGGAGAACAGGGCCCGGACGCGGCCGACGCGTCCGACAGCATCACAGCCACCCCCCGCAGTGCCTGACGCGATTCCCCCGTCGTTGTAGATCGCGCAGGTACTTCCCCCAGCAGCGGCGCCACCGTGGACCTGAACACCTCCGCCGCGAAATGGCCAGGGGCGAAGGCGCGGGGTGACAGTTCATCGACCTGGTGACCGCGATCCCCCACCGCGGTGACTCGTTGATGGTGACTTTGCTCGGTGAACCGATCGTCGTCACCCGTGACGACGAGGAGGAGATCCGCGCCTRGCGCCGCTGTGGTGTGCGCGCACACCGTCACCCGTGCGTGCCGCCCGCCGGGTCAGACCTTGCCCAYCGCCCGCGTCACCCGGATCTCGATCAGCACCCGCCCGGGGTTCGGCGACGGCCTGCGTCCGTAGCGCTCCTCGTAGCGCAGCTCCGCCGCCTCGATCAGCTCGGGCTC
>NZ_JASKYR010000203.1:0-12630 GCF_041028215.1 Streptomyces flavofungini | reverse complement strand
GCCCCTTCCTGCGCCCGCACGCCCCCTGGCCGGACCGCGCGGCGACACCCGCGGCCACGCCCGACATGCCCGCGCGGCCACCGGGTTCGCCGCCGCCGCAGGACGTCGCCCGCGCCGTAGACGACGTCAAACGGCTCCTCGGCGAGGGCCGCATCACCCAGGCCGTGGACATCCTCGGCGCGATCCTGCCCGCCGCCGCCGCGAAGCACGGCGAGCACTCGCCCGTCGTGCGCACCCTGCGCAAGCAGTACGCGGCCACCCTCATGGACGACGGCCAGTACCGGCGCGCCCTGCCCGAGCTGCGGCGCCTCGCCGACGAGCGGGCCGCCGAGTCCGGCCAGGCCGACCCGGTCTCCCTCCAGTTCCGCTACGACGCCGCCCAGTGCCTCGAACAGCTCGGCGAACCGGCCGCCGCGCTCGCCGAGTACCGCGCGCTGCTCCCCCACTACGAGAACCAGTACGCGACGGACGACCGCCGCCAGGCCCTGGAGATCCGCCGCAGGGTCGGCCACCTGCTGCTCGCCCTCGGCGACCGGGCCGCCGCCCACGACACGCTCGCGCGGCTGCTGCACGACGCGGAGCTGACGCACGGTCCTGGCCACCCCTTCCCGCAGGAGATCCGGCGGACGCTCCAGTGGCTCGGACAAGTGCGCGGGTGACATCGGGGCGGGCGGCGCGGGTGACCTTGAGTACCCGGGACCCCGGCGAATCGTTGGTCGAATAGCTGTCGAACCGCTGGCCGGGAAGACGGCCACTGCCTACCATCGATCACTGCCGGACTTTGTGCACCGACGCACAAACTCGTAGCAGGGAGGCCACCTTGCACCGCCGCAACAGCCGTCGCACCGCGCTCGTCCTCTCCACCGCCGCGCTCGTCGCGGCCCCCCTCCTGACCGCCTGCGGCAGCGAGGCGCATCCCGGCGCCGCCGCCGTCGTCGGCGGCGACCGCATCACGGTCGCGCAGCTGGAGAGCCGGGTGAACGAAGTGCGCGACGCGCAGCGGGCCGCCATCCCCGACGACGCGCAGTACTCCCAGGCCATCGCCAAGTCCGGCGGCCTGACCCGCGCCACCCTGCACACGATGGTCCTCGACAAGGTGCTGCACCGCGCCGCGGCCGACGCCGGGGTGAGCGTCACCCGCCGCGACATCCAGACCATGCGCGCGGGCCTTGAGCAGCAGGCGGGCGGCGCGAAGGAGCTGGAGCAGGGCTGGCTCCAGCAGTACAGCGTGGCCCCCGCCCGCCTCGACGACAGCCTGCGCACGGAGATCGAGGCGCAGAAGCTCGCCAAGAGGCTGGGCGCGGACATGAACGCGCCGGAGGGCCAGGCGCTCTTCTGGAAGGCGCTCTCCGCGTCCTCCAAGAAGCTCGACATCGACCTGAACCCGCGCTATGGCACCTGGGACGTCCAGAAGAACAAGCGCGCCGACAGCAGGACCCCGTGGGTCCGCGAGGTGACCGGCACCGGCGCCGGGGCCGACCAGGAGGCGTAGCGGCGGGGCCCCGGTCCGGCGGCGGTGTCCGAGGGCCCGCCCCGCCGGGTTACGTTCGAGGCGTGAACGACACCGGAACCATGCCCGCGGCCGGCGCCGCCGTCGGCCGCGTCATCCTCCTGACCACCAGCCACCGCGTCGTGCCCGGCCTGCTCTCCTGGCCCGCCTGGCAGGCCCTGCACGGCGCCGACGAGGTGTTCTGCGCCGACGCGGAGCACCCGCAGCTCCCGTATCTGCGCGAGGCGGGCGTGCGCGTCACCCACGCCTCGCCGACCGCAGAGGAGCTGGTCGACGCCTGCGCGGGCGGCCGTACGGTCCTGGTCGTCGCCACGGCCGAGGGCGAGAGCCCGCTCACCGACGGCCTGGCCCGCCTCGCCGGATCGGGCCGCGTCGCCATGCCGGACCTGGAGCTGCTCCCCGCCTCGTACGACCTGCCGGGCGCGCGCCTGCTCGACCTCGTCCAGGTGATGGACCGCATCCGCGAGGAGTGCCCCTGGTCCTCGCGGCAGACGCACGAGGGCCTGGTGACGTACGCCCTGGAGGAGGCGTACGAACTGGTCGAGGCGATCGAGGCGGGGGACAGGGCGGAGCTGTGCGAGGAGCTCGGCGACAACCTGCTCCAGGTGGTCTTCCACGCCCGTATCGCCGAGGAGGACGACGAGGCGCCCTTCTCCATCGACGACGTCGCGGGCGGCATCGTCGACAAGCTCATCCACCGCCACCCGCACGTCTTCGGCGACGACACCGCGCAGACCCCGGAGGAGGTCAAGGCGCACTGGCAGCGCACCAAGGCCGAGGAGAAGCGGCGCACCTCGGTCACCGAGGGCGTCCCGCTGGGCCAGCCGAGCCTGGCGCTCGCGGCGAAGCTGGCCTCGCGGGCGCGGACGGCGGGCCTGGCGGTCGAGGTCCCGCCGGGGGAGGGCGTCGCCCATGAACTGCTCGCGCTCGCCCTGCGCGCGGAGGCCGAGGGCATCGACCCGGAGTCGGCGCTGCGGGCGGCGGCACGGGACTACCGCGACGCGGTCCGCGCGGCGGAGGCGGCGCGCGCGGCGGAGGCGGAGCGCCGATGAGCGGGCCGAGCGCCGCCKCCGCCCCGCAGACCCCGGAGATCCCGCAGACCCCGTCGGACGTTCCCTCGGACGCCCCCGCAGGCGCCCCGGTCCCCGAGCTCTTCACCTGGGAGTTCGCCAGCGACCCCTACGCCGCGTACGCGTGGCTGCGGGAGAACTCGCCCGTGCACAGGACCACGCTGCCGAGCGGTGTCGAGGCCTGGCTGGTCACGCGGTACGCCGACGCCCGCCAGGCCCTGGCCGACCAGCGGCTCAGCAAGAACCCCGCCCACCACGACGAGCCCGCGCACGCCAAGGGCAAGACCGGCATTCCGGGCGAGCGCAAGGCCGAGCTGATGACCCATCTGCTCAACATCGACCCGCCGGACCACACCCGGCTCCGGCGGCTCGTCGCGAAGGCGTTCACTCCGCGCCGCGTCGCGGAGTTCGCCCCCCGGGTGCAGGAGCTGACCGACGACCTCATCGACCGGTTCGCGGCGAAGGGCGCGGCCGACCTCATCCACGAGTTCGCCTTCCCGCTCCCCATCTACGCCATCTGCGACCTGCTCGGCGTCCCGCGCGAGGACCAGGACGACTTCCGCGACTGGGCGGGCATGATGATCCGCCACGGGGGAGGGCCCCGGGGCGGCGTGGCCCGCTCGGTGAAGAAGATGCGCGGCTACCTCGCCGAGCTGATCCACCGCAAGCGCCTCGAACCCGGTGACGACCTCATCTCCGGCCTGATCCGCGCCTCCGACCACGGCGAGCACCTCACGGAGAACGAGGCCGCCGCCATGGCCTTCATCCTGCTCTTCGCCGGGTTCGAGACCACCGTCAACCTCATCGGCAACGGCGTGTACGCGCTCCTGACCCACCCCGAGCAGCGCGAGCGCCTCCAGCGGGCGCTGGCCGACGGCGACACCGGGCTCCTGGAGACCGGCGTCGAGGAACTCCTCCGCTTCGACGGGCCCGTGGAGCTCGCCACCTGGCGGTTCGCCACCGAGGCGCTCACCATCGGCGGGCAGCGCGTCGCGGCGGGCGACCCGGTCCTCGTCGTGCTCGCCGCCGCCGACCGCGACCCCGAGCGGTTCGCGCGCCCCGACACCCTGGACCTCTCGCGCGTCGACAACCAGCACCTCGGATACGGCCACGGCATCCACTACTGCCTGGGCGCCCCGCTCGCCCGCCTGGAGGGCAGAACGGCCCTCGCGACGCTGCTCCGGCGCCTGCCCGACCTGCAACTGGCGGCCGATCCAGCGGATTTGCGGTGGCGTGGCGGACTGATCATGCGCGGGCTGCGGACGCTGCCGGTGGCGTTCACATCCGCACAGGGAGCGGCCTCCGACTGACGGGGTGTCACGATTGTGACTTTCACGTGATCTCCGCTGCATCGACTTGTGACAGGCGTTCGACTGCGGCTACGTTCACGTCGACTCGGGCACCCCGCTGCCCGGTCGCCGCACAAGTCTCCCGAAAGGCAACCGCATGCTCTCCGGCAATGGTCGTCACCGACGCCCCCGCCAGGCCCCGGCCCTCATCGTCGCGGCAGGAGTCACCGGATCCGCCATCGCCATCCCGCTCCTCGGGGCGACCAGCGCGAGCGCCGCCCCCACGGCGACGTGGGACAAGCTCGCCGAGTGCGAGAGCGGCGGCGCGTGGAGCGCCAACCCCGGCAACGGTTACTACGGCGGTCTCCAGCTCTCCCAGGAGACCTGGGAGGCCAACGGCGGCCTCACCTACGCGCCCAGCGCCGACGAGGCGTCCAAGTCCCAGCAGATAGCCGTGGCGGAGCGCGTCCTGAACGCCCAGGGCACCGACGCCTGGCCGAGCTGCGCCCCGATCGCCGGTCTCACGGACGACGCCCCCGCGGCCGACGTGGACCCGGGCAACCCGATCGTCCCCGACCCTTCGGAGTCCACCGGCTCCACCGGCTCCACCGGCTCGGGCACGTCGGGGTCCAAGGACTCCGACGACGCGAAGGAGTCCGGCAAGGACGCTAAGGACGCAAAGGGCTCAGGGAAGGGCGAGGCGGCCGACGAGGCGTCAGGGAGCGCGGACAAGTCCTCGGACGACGCCGCGGACAGCACGGATTCGTCCGGCGACGCGAGCGACACGCCGGGCTCCGGCTCGGATTCCGGACGAGAGAAGGATCACGACAAGTCCGGCAAGAAGGGCGACGAGGCCGACCCGGCGGAGAAGGGCGGTGCGGAGGACGCGGACAAGTCCGGCGACGACGGGGCCACTTCGCCCGCGGGCGAGGACGAGGACTCCGCCGCGTCCACCGGCCGCCACCGCGGCGGCAGCGCCGACGAGAGCGGCACGGACGCCGGGGAGGCCACGGGCGACCGTACGGGGCGGCACGCCTCGCGCGGCGACGCGCGGGCCGAGAAGCCGGCCGACGGGACGTACACGGTCCGCTCCGGCGACAACCTCTCGGCGATCGCCGACGACCACGGCATCGACGGCGGTTGGACCTCGCTCTACTCCGAGAACAAGAAGACCGTCGGGGCCGACCCGGCGGAGAAGGGCGGTGCGGAGGACGCGGACAAGTCCGGCGACGACGGGGCCACTTCGCCCGCGGGCGAGGACGAGGACTCCGCCGCGTCCACCGGCCGCCACCGCGGCGGCAGCGCCGACGAGAGCGGCACGGACGCCGGGGAGGCCACGGGCGACCGTACGGGGCGGCACGCCTCGCGCGGCGACGCGCGGGCCGAGAAGCCGGCCGACGGGACGTACACGGTCCGCTCCGGCGACAACCTCTCGGCGATCGCCGACGACCACGGCATCGACGGCGGTTGGACCTCGCTCTACTCCGAGAACAAGAAGACCGTCGGGGCCGACCCGGACCTCATCCTCCCCGGTCAGAGCCTCGATTTGGGCGAAAAGTAGCGGTAGTTGACGATGCGTCGGACGGGCGCTTCGCGCCCTATGCCCGTTTTGGCGCGAGTGAGAGATGGGTCTCAGAAGCCCTGATCGTCTTTGAAATTCCGGTGGCCTCCTGTCTACGGTCGTGACCGCTCGCCACTGGTGGGCCCCGCCGGTCGGTACGCCGAATCCTGCCAACGGCCGGACGGGAACAGTCGTCGCTTTGAGCGCCGTAGGCAGGAGCGGGGGACCCAAGGTAAGCGCCGCGTCACGCGGCTAGGGGTGAAGCCGCACTCGAAGGAGTGCGGCCGGGCAACCACATCGGCCCGAACCCGACAGCTCACCTCGCAGGCGTCGGTGAGGGGATCAACTCATGCTGTTTTCCAGCAAGGGCAAGCACCGCCGTCCGTCCAAGGCCACCCGCGTCGTCACGCTCGCCGGTGTCACCGGTGCCGCCGTGGCCGCCCCGCTGATGGCCGCCGGATCGGCCTCCGCCGCCACCACCTCCGAGTGGGACGCCGTCGCCCAGTGCGAGTCCGGCGGCAACTGGTCCATCAACACCGGCAACGGCTACCAGGGCGGTCTTCAGTTCTCGCCCTCCACCTGGGCCGCGTACGGCGGCACCAAGTACGCCGCCACCGCCGACAAGGCCTCCAAGGCCCAGCAGATAGAGATCGGCGAGAAGGTCCTCGCGGGTCAGGGCAAGGGCGCCTGGCCGAGCTGTGGTGTCGGCCTCTCCAACGCCTCGGGCGGCGGCGGCTCGCAGCAGCAGCCCCAGCAGCAGGCCCCGAAGCAGGAGAGCAAGCCGCAGCCGCAGCAGACGCAGCAGCAGGCCGCCCCGCAGCAGCAGGCCGCGCCGAAGCCGCAGCCCAAGCCGCAGACCGAGTCCAAGAAGACCGTCGAGACCCCGACCGGCAAGACGGTCAAGAAGGGCGACGGCGAGTACAAGGTCAAGACGGGCGACACCCTGTCGAAGATCGCCGAGTCGCACGAGGTCAAGGGCGGCTGGCAGAAGGTCTACAAGCTCAACGGCGACATCATCGACAACGCCGACTTCATCTTCCCGGGCCAGCAGCTCCACCTGAGCTGACCCGCCCGGCGACGGCCGTGCCTCGGCGGACGCACGGCCGTCCCCACGGGCTTCCCGCCCCGGTGCGCGTATCCCCCGTACGCACCGGGGCGGAGCCGCGTCCGGACCCTCCCGCTCGCCGCTCCTGTTCGCTACTAGCGAGTAGAGAAAGTGGCCTTACGCCCGGTTTCCGCGCCATATGGGCCTTGTGCCGTCCCAGGGGACGGGCGGTCGGCTGGCCGAAGGCTCCGGGCCCGTTAGGCTCAGGAGACGCAGGGCCGAAGCGGCCTGCGTCATCGCGTATTCGCGTCACACTCCCAGAAGGAGATGCTCGTGCCGTCCATCGACGTCGTCGTAGCCCGGGAAATCCTGGACTCCCGAGGCAACCCCACGGTCGAGGTCGAGGTCGGCCTCGACGACGGCAGCACCGGTCGTGCCGCCGTTCCGTCCGGTGCCTCCACCGGTGCCTTCGAGGCCATCGAACTCCGCGACGGTGACCCCAACCGTTACCAGGGCAAGGGTGTCGAGAAGGCCGTCCTCGCCGTCATCGAGCAGATCGGCCCGGAGCTCGTCGGCTACGACGCCACCGAGCAGCGCCTGATCGACCAGGCCATGTTCGACCTGGACGCCACCGACAACAAGGGCTCGCTCGGCGCCAACGCCATCCTCGGCGTCTCGCTCGCCGTCGCGCACGCCGCGTCCGAGGCCAGCGACCTGCCGCTGTTCCGCTACCTCGGCGGCCCGAACGCGCACCTGCTGCCCGTCCCGATGATGAACATCCTGAACGGCGGGTCGCACGCCGACTCCAACGTCGACATCCAGGAATTCATGATCGCCCCGATCGGCGCGGAGTCCTTCTCCGAGGCCCTGCGCTGGGGCACCGAGGTCTACCACACGCTGAAGAAGGTCCTGAAGAGCAAGGGCCTGGCCACCGGCCTCGGCGACGAGGGCGGCTTCGCCCCGAACCTCGACTCCAACCGCGCCGCCCTCGACCTCATCCTTGAGGCCATCAAGGAGGCCGGTTACGTCCCCGGCGAGCAGATCGCGCTCGCCCTCGACGTCGCCGCGTCCGAGTTCTACAAGGACGGCTCGTACGAGTTCGAGGGCAAGAGCCGCTCGGCCGCCGAGATGACCGAGTACTACGCGGAGCTCGTCGCCTCCTACCCGCTGGTCTCCATCGAGGACCCGCTGTTCGAGGACGACTGGGCGGGCTGGAACACCATCACCGAGAAGCTCGGCGACAAGGTGCAGCTCGTCGGCGACGACCTGTTCGTCACCAACCCCGAGCGCCTGGCCCGCGGCATCGAGGAGAACTCGGCCAACGCCCTGCTCGTCAAGGTCAACCAGATCGGCTCGCTGACCGAGACGCTGGACGCCGTCGAGATGGCCCAGCGCAACGGCTTCAAGTGCATGATGTCCCACCGCTCCGGTGAGACCGAGGACGTCACCATCGCCGACCTGGCCGTCGCCACCAACTGCGGCCAGATCAAGACCGGCGCCCCGGCCCGCTCCGAGCGTGTCGCGAAGTACAACCAGCTCCTGCGCATCGAGGAGATCCTCGACGACGCCGCCGTGTACGCGGGCCGCAGCGCCTTCCCGCGCTACAAGGGCTGACCCGTGCCGCAGGCGTAAAGCCCGGTTACCTACGTCCCCGCACCCGGTCCCGTACCGTGTGCGGGGACGTAGTCACGTTCACGCGCTGTTTCGGGGAGGCGGAACCATGGGCAAGGCCGGGACGAAGGACCGGTTCTCCACGGCTACCCGGCTACGGCTGCTCGGCGAGCAGACCGCCGAGCGCGTCTACCGCTCCCAGACCAAGCGCCAGGCCCGCCGCTCCCGGCTCACCGGCCGGGCCGCGCTCCTCGCGCTCGTGCTCTGCTCGCTGGTGGTGGCGCTCGCCTACCCCATGCGGCAGTACGTGTCGCAGCGCGCCGAGATCGACGATCTGCGCAGGCAGCAGGCCGAGCACCGGGCCGACGTGGAGAAGCTCCGCGACGAGAAGGCCCGCTGGCAGGACGACGCCTACGCGGAGCAGCGCATCCGGGACCGCCTGCACTACGTGATGCCCGGCGAGACCGGCTTCACGGTGATTGACCCCGCGGCGGCCAGGAGCCGGCGCGCGGACCAGGGGGCGGCAGCGCGCCCCTGGTACTCGAACGTCTGGGACGGCGTCGACAAGGCCGACCGTCCCGACGACTGACCACGCCGGTCGCGCCGCCGACCGGCTCTGATGGAAAGACAGGCATGGAAACGCCCCCGCCGACCACCCCGCGCACCGAGCCCACCGACGCCGACGTCGAGGCCTTCAAGCAGCAGCTCGGCCGCCCGCCGCGCGGCCTGCGGGCCATCGCGCACCGCTGCCCCTGCGGACAGCCGGACGTCGTCGAGACGGCGCCGCGCCTCCCGGACGGCACACCCTTCCCGACGACGTACTACCTCACCTGCCCGCGGGCCGCGTCCGCGATCGGCACCCTTGAGGCCAACGGCGTCATGAAGGAGATGTCGGAGCGGCTCAAGACGGACCCCGAGCTCGCCGCCGCCTACCGCAAGGCGCACGAGGACTACATCGCGCGGCGCGACGCCATCGAGGTCCTTGAGGGCTTCCCCAGCGCGGGCGGCATGCCGGACCGCGTGAAGTGCCTGCACGTCCTGGTCGGCCACTCCCTCGCGGCGGGCCCCGGTGTGAACCCGCTGGGCGACGAGGCGCTCGCGATGCTGCCCGAGTGGTGGGCCAAGGGCCCCTGCGTCACGCCGTGCGCGACCGGGGACGCGACCGGGGACGCCGAGTGACCCGCGTCGCCGCCATCGACTGCGGCACCAACTCCATCAGGCTGCTCGTCGCCGACGCCGACCCGGAGACCGGGAAGCTCATCGACCTGGACCGCCGGATGACCATCGTCCGGCTCGGCCAGGGCGTGGACAGGACCGGACGTCTCGCGCCGGAGGCCCTGGAGCGCACCTTCGCGGCCTGCCGCGAGTACGCGGAGATCATCGAGCGGCACGGCGCCGAGCGCGTCCGCTTCGTGGCGACCTCCGCCTCCCGCGACGCCGAGAACCGCGACGACTTCGTGCGGGGCGTGCGGGACATCCTCGGCGTCGAGCCCGAGGTGATCAGCGGCGACCAGGAGGCGGAGTTCTCCTTCACCGGCGCCACCAAGGAACTGACCGGCCGCGCCGACCTCGCCACGCCGTACCTGGTGGTGGACATCGGCGGCGGCTCGACGGAGTTCGTCGTCGGCACCGACTCGGTCCGCGCGGCCCGCTCGGTCGACATCGGCTGCGTCCGGATGACCGAGCGGCACCTCGTACGGGACGGCGTCGTCGCCGATCCGCCCGCCCCCGAGCAGTTCGACGCCGTCCGCGCGGACATCGGGGCGGCCCTCGACCTCGTCGAGCGCACGGTGCCGCTCAGGGAGGCCCGCACCCTGGTCGGCCTCGCGGGCTCGGTGACCACGGTCGCCGCGATCGCGCTCGGCCTGAAGGAGTACGACAGCGCGGCGATCCACCACGCCCGGCTCCCCTACGCGCAGGTCCGCGCCATCACCGAGCGCCTGATGACCGCCACCCACGCCGAGCGTGCCGCGATCCCGGCGATGCACCCGGGCCGGGTCGACGTGATCGCCTCGGGCGCTCTGGTACTCCTGTCGATCATGGACCGCATCGGCGCCGAGGAGGTCGTGGTGAGCGAGCACGACATCCTCGACGGCATCGCCTGGTCGATCGCCTGAGGGCGTCGAGGGCGGTCGTCAGGCGTTGCCGCTGAGGAMGACAGCGCGGCGATCCACCACGCCCGGCKGGCSCGTCGGCGTGCAGGGCCGCGATGGCGGCCTGTGCCTGGAACTCGCCGAGCCGGTCGCGGGCCAGGGCGGTCTGAAGGATTCCGATGCCCTCGGCGATCGAGTCGGTGTCCCACCGGCCGCGGTCCTGCTCGGCGAGCGGCACGAGGCCGCCGTCGGGGGCGGTCCTCGCGGCCCGCCGGGCGTGGTGGATCAGCATCAGGGCGAGCAGCCCCGCCACCTCGGGGTGGTCGATGGCGGCCGCGAGCTGCCGGGTGAGGCGGATGGCCTCGGCGGCGAGGTCGATATCGCCGGAGTAGCCCTCGTTGAAGACCAGGTAGAGGACGCGGAGCACGGTGGCGACGTCGCCCGCCCGGTCCAGGCGCACACCGGAGACGGTGCGCTTGGCGCGGCTGATGCGCTGGGCCATGGTGGCCTCGGGCACCAGGTAGGCCTGGGCGATCTGGCGGGTGGTGAGCCCGCCGACGGCGCGCAGGGTGAGCGCGACGGCGGAGGACGGGGTGAGCGAGGGGTGGGCGCACAGGAAGTAGAGCCGCAGGGTGTCGTCCACCGCGGAGGCGGGTCCCGGCGGCGGCTCCTCGTCGGCCCGGTCCTCGCGGCGGCGCCGGGCGGCGTCGGCGCGGGTGGCGTCGAGGAAGCGGCGCCAGGCCACCGTGACCAGCCAGCCCTTGGGATCCCTGGGCAGCTCGGCGGGCCAGACCCGGACGGCCTCGACGAGTGCGTCCTGTACGGCGTCCTCGGCCGCCGCGAAGTCGGCTCCGCGGCGGACGAGGATGCCGAGCACGCTCGGAGTGAGGCTCCGCAGCAGCGGCTCGTCCATCGGTGAGGTCACTCCGGGTCGGCGCAGTGCTCGGCCATGAACGGGCGCAGTTCGAGCCACTCGTGGATCGGCTTGCCGCCCGCGCCGGGCGCCGCCGACAGTTCCCCGGCCAGTTCGAGGGCGCGGTCGTAGCTGTCGACGTCGATCACCATCCAGCCGGCGATGAGGTCCTTGGTCTCGGCGAAGGGGCCGTCGGTGACCGGCGGCCGGCCCTCGCCGTCGTACCGCACGAAGGTGCCCTCGGGGGCCAGCGCCTGGCCGTCGACGTACTCGCCGGTCCCCACGAGCCGCTCGGCGAAGTCACGCATGTACTGCATGTGGGCCGAGATCTCCTCCGGCGTCCACTGGTCCATGGGCACGTCGTTGGCCGGGGCCGGGGCGCCGCGGTAGTGCTTGAGCAACAGGTACTTGGCCATGGTCGTCTCCTCGGTGCTGATGCGCCCATTGTGGTCGCGTGCACACCGGGGACGGAGCCGGTCCTCGGTTCTCGACATCGCCGCCGGAAGAATTTTCTGCCCGGCTGTCGGCTCGCGGGACCGCCTCAGTCCGCCAGGGCCTGCTCGACGGTCGGGCGGCAGTCGATGACCAGGTTCAGGCCGACCAGATCGATCACGCGCTGGACGGCGCTCTGGACCCCTGCGACGCGCAGCCAGCCGCCGTCTTCGCTGACCTGCTGGTGAGCGGCGAGGAAGAGGTTGATCCCGCTGGAGTCCATGAAGGTCACGGCGCTGAGGTCCGCCACCACGCGTTGCGGCGCCTCGGCGCCGGGCGGCAGCAGGGCCTCCTGGACGGGGCCCATCGTGTCGTGGTCGATCTCACCGCTCACCGTGACGACGCGGACGCCGTCCGCGGTGCGCTCTTCGATGGACAGCCGCGCGGGCCGCCCCATCCCCTGGATGCTGGTCACCGTCTCCCCGAACGTGTGTACTGGCTCGTCTTGTGCGGACGATTGTGCCCCACCTGCCCGGCCCGGCGTAATCCACCGGCTATGCCTAAAAACACATCGTGCATAGGTGAGTGTTCGGCGGGTACGCGCAGATCGGAGGACCAGCGGGGAACGGGGTTGCACATGGGAGTCGGGACCGACGACAAGAGCCGTGCCGGGCAGGGTGCCCGGCTCCGGGCCAGTCGCGCCCTGGCCGGTGACGACGGGTGCATCGCCGAGGCCCGCCACTTCGCCACCTCCTTCCTGGACCAGGCCCGTACCGGCCACGAGGTGTCCGTCTCCGCCCGCGCCCAGGACCTGACCCAGCTCGTGGTCAGCGAACTGGTCACCAACGCGCTCAAGTACGCGCCAGGACCGGTCCTGATGGATCTGCGCATAGACGACGGGACCGTGGAGGTGGCGGTGTGGGACAGCGACCCCACCGTTCCCGCGGCGCGCGAGTCCGATCCCGGCCGGATCGGCCAGCACGGCCTGGAGATCGTCATGCGGATCACCGATCACCTCAGCGTCCAGCGCGAATCGGTCGGCAAGCGCATCACCGCCCGCCTGCCTCTCTGAGCCGCCGCGTCCGTAACTACGGTCGGCCCCGCCC
>NZ_JASKYR010000202.1:0-10124 GCF_041028215.1 Streptomyces flavofungini | reverse complement strand
CATCCACGCTGTGCTCCGCGTGCCCGCCACCTGGCCGTGCACGCGGAGCACAGCGTGGATGTACGCACTTTCTACGCTGTTGATGCTGCTGAGCAGCAGACGGATTACCGAGCCGCGACCGAGCCGCGACCGAGCCGGTCAACGGATGGATCTCCGGCCGCGACAGCTGGCTCGAAAGTGCCGCTTACAACCAGCGCCGCAGGAACCGGCGGGCTACGCCTCAGGTTGACGCGCACCATCAACCCGCCGCTGGATGCCCCGAGTCGGGTGTGACCCCTAGCGTCCTGGTCATGGCCACGGCGCCCGGCTGACCACTACGGCGCCTGGACAGCTGCGGGTCCACGGGGGACCCGTCCGGGACCCGGCCCGCAGTGTGAACGGAAAGGTACGTCATGCAGATACGTCGCAGCCTCGCTCTCGCGACGGCCACGGCAGCGCTGGGGGGCGCTGTCGCGGTGGCCGCACCCGCAGCGCAGGCCGAACCGGCCCAGCAGCCTCCGGCCAAGCAGTCCGCGCAGCTGGCGGAGGCGCGGACCAACGACGCCGCTTCCGCCCGGGCGAGCTGGCACCTGATCTGGGGGCCCAGGAGCCACACGCCCACGAAGTACTGGGCCACGCCCGACTTCGTCCCGCGCAGCGGAACGCTCGGGGTGAACGCGCGGTGCTGGAACGGCGGGGACGGCACCAAGTATAAGATCGACATAGTGCGGACCCGTGACAAGAAGGTCGTCAAGAAGGGCGGCTGGGGGTACTGCAACGGTGGCTGGATGACCGTGAAGACCGCCGCGGCCTCCGGGACCTCGTACTACATGCGCATCTACCTCACCAGGGCGCACACCGTCGAGGCCAAGGCCTACTACTACAGGTGAGTCGTCTGTCCGCTGCGTTCCGGCACCCCCGGGACGCAGCGGACAACACCAGCCCGCGCCGCTGCCGGTGCCGCTGCTGGCGCTGAAGGCGTATCACCTTCACGTCTCCGTGGGCTCCTGCTCGTGGTGTTCCACCCATCGACGGATGCTGGTCCTGTATCCCCATCCACCATCCCCTTCAGAAACCCCTTCAGTCGGGCCGGAAGAACTCCAGCATCCTCTGGGCCGCGTCCGGCGCCATCAGGAGCTCCTGGATTCTCGTGGACATGCGGGCCGCAGCGCCGGTGCGTTCGAACATCTCGCGTTCGTACTCTCTGACGGCGGCGGGGAAGTCGTCCCGGTGCGCGGCCAGCGCAAGGCCGAGCGACGCGCCGTCGAGCAGGGCCATGTTGGCGCCCTCGCCCACTGGAGGCATCAGGTGGGCGGCATCGCCGACCAGTGTGACGCCGGGCGTCGACGGCCAGGTCAGACCGGCCGGGAGGGCGGTGATCGCACGCGGCACGATCGTGTCGTCGCAGGCGGCGATCAGCGCGGTGAACCGCGGGTGCCAGCCGGGCAGCAGCTCGATCAGCCGCGCGCGGGCGGCGGCCGGGTCGTCGAAGGGAATCCCGCTGGTGGCGAACCAGTCCTCGCCGGTGCGGTAGAAACTGAGGCCGATGCGGACGCGCCCGTCGCCGTTGCGCTGTGCCGCCAGGGACAGTCCATCGCCGAGCACCCAGTAGTTGCCGCGCCCGACCATCGCCGCGAGGTCGGGGTGCGTACGGTCGATGTCGGGGATGCCGATCTCGACGACGTTCTGGCCGAGGTGCCCGGGGCGGGCGTCGGTGAGCAGCGTGCGGACCCGGGAGTTCGCGCCGTCCGCACCGACCAGCAGGTCGTACGGTGCGCTGCTGCCGTCGGAGAGGCGCAGCAGGCCGTTGTCGGCGGATTCGTACGCCTGCCCCCAGCGGACCATGCCGTGGGGGAGGTAATCGAGCAGCAGATCGCGCAGGTCGGCGCGGTCGACCTCGGGGCGCGCGAGCGGGGCGTCGTCGGGCGTGTCCTCCTGGTGCAGCAGGGTGCCGTCCGGTTGGAGAAGGCGCATGTCCTGGCCCTCCCCACGGGCTATCGCGAGGAACTGGTCGATGAGACCGGCCTCGCGCAACGCCCGCTGGCCGGAGTGGATGTCGAGCATGCCGCCCTGGCCCCGCGCCTCGCGGGACTCCTCGCGTTCATGAACGACGGCGTCGATGCCGTTGATGTGCAGCATGCGGGCGAGGGCGAGGCCGCCCATGCCCGCTCCCACGATGGCGATGGTCATCGTTGTCTCTCCTCCTTGATCCCGGTGCTGCGGCGCGGTACCGCACGTCGGCCGTCGCGGAGGCGTCACTGCGTCACGTCAGCCGGACCGATACAGGCCGATACACTGTATGGCCCGATACACTGTATCGCTCCATGCGATGTATCGTTGGCGGCATGTTGGTGTGGGAGCGGCCGGAGCCGCGGAATCGACCCGTTCCGGCTCCGCTGAGCCGGGACCGGATCGTCCGGGCGGCGATCCGACTCGCCGACGCGGACGGCTTGGACGCGGTGTCGCTGCGCAAGGTCGCCACCGCGCTGGACGTACGCCCGATGCGGCTGTACGGGTACATCGACAGCAAGGAGGAACTGCTCGACCTGATGGTCGACGCCGCCTACGCCGAGATCCTGCCGGTCGGCGACGACTGGCGCGAGGTGCTCCGCTCTCTCGCCGAATCCGTCAGGCACACCGCTCACGAACACGAATGGCTCGCCGACCTCCTGGGCGGCCGACCGCAGCTCGGGCCGCACGCGCTGGCCAGCGGGGAGCGGGTGATGGCCGCGCTGGGGGAGCTCGGCGTGGATGCCGTCATGCCGGTGACCGCCGCGGTCAACGCGTACGTGATCGGCGCGGTACGCCGGGAGATCGCCGAGCGGCGTGCCGAGCGGACCACCGGAATGGACGAGAAGCGCTGGCAGGCCTCACTCGGGCCGTACTTGCGGCGCACCATCGCCACCGGGCGGTTCCCCGCCCTGGCCACGGTGGTGCGCGACGCCGCCCACCTGGACGCCGACGACACCTTCCGGATCGGCCTCGACTTCCTGCTCGACGGCATCGGGGCCCGCGTCTCGAAGTGACGCGGGGTCATCAGCCCGCGGAACGGGGGGAACCCTTCTGGTCCGCGCTCGGCGGACCTCTGGGAGCCCGCGCGCCGGGGTGCCGAGTCCACAGTCGGCTGCCCGCAGAACCCCGCTCATTAGTCAGCACGTACTAGTCAGTCAGCTCATGCCGCCTGTTACTTTGCGGCATGGCCGCCTCCCACTCCGCCCCGCTGCCCGTACAAGAGCGGTCGAGGAACACGCGCGGACGCATCCCCGCCGCGGCGGTCACCTGCCTCGCCGAGGACGGGTATACGGCGACGACGACCCCGCGCATCCAGGAGCGTGCCGGGGTCTCCCGCGGCAGCATGCTCCACCAGTTCCCCTCGCGTGACGCGCTGCGCTGGGCCGGCACATCCGTGAGCTGATCACCGGCCTGTTCGGCCCGGGACACGTCGCGCACCCCGCGTTCCCCGACCTCGTGCCGGTCCTGCTGTCGAGCATGCGCGGCGTGGCCCTCACCTGCACCTTCGAACCGCGCGACCACGGGAGCGATCCCCACCTCGCGGCGTGGAAGCGCCTGGCGCACCGCATCCTGGTCACGCCGGGCTGACGGGTACGTTCGCCGCGAGGATTTCGTACACCTTCGCGGCGAGGTTGGCGTGGACCGAGGCGTGCTGGGCGATGTGCGGGGCGATGAGACGCATGGCCTCGTCCGGCGCGCTCGCGCGGGCGAACGCCGCGTCCAGGCGTGGCCGCCGCGAGCAGCAGGCGCTCGCGGCCGGGTGTGCCGCGCCCGGCCGGTAGGGGTGAGGGGGGCGGCGGCGATGGCGTGCAGCGCCGCCCTGACCGCGGCACGGCGGCTCGGCGGCCTGGCGTGGATGGTGCCGCTGCCCAGGCAGGTGAGTGCCGACAGCATCGCCCGGACCAGCAGCTCTCCGTTGCCCTCGGCCAGGTCGGCGCGGTGTGTGCGCAGCACCTGCCCGAACGCCGCGGCCCAGTTGAGTACCGCCTCGCGGCGCTTGCGCCGCTCCTCGGGCTCGGCGTGGCCCACCTCGCGGTCCCACAGGTCGACGACGTGGGGAGGGGGGCGAGGGCCGTCGCGGTGATGGGCTGCTCGAAGCAGGCGAAGGTCTCCCGCAGTACGGCGTTCCGCAGGTCGTTCTTGTTGCTGAAGTGTCGGTACAGCGCGCTGGCAGTGATGCCCACGCGTTCGGCGAGCGCGTTCATCGTGACGTTCGGGTAGCCGGGTTCGATGAACATGTCGCGCGCTTGCAGGACGATCTGCCGCTTCCTGTCCCTGGGGCGTCTGCGGGGCGCGCCGACCGACTCCGAAGTCAGCCCTGGCTGCCTCCTTCGGCCATCGTGCGCAGCTCCCGCTTGAGGATCTTACCCGCCGCCGACATCGGGAAGGTGCCGACGATTTCCAGGCTGCGCGGACACTTGTACCCGGCGATCTCCTCCCGGCAGAACTGCCGCAGTTCCGCCAGCGTCAGCGCCGCACCGGGGACGAGGCCGACGACGGCGTGCACGCGCTCGCCCCACTGTGCGTCGGGCACGCCGATCACGGCGACCTGGGCGACCGCGGGGTGTTTGGCGACGGCGTTCTCCACCTCGACGGAGTAGACGTTCTCCCCACCGCTGATGATCATGTCCTTGATGCGGTCGACGACGTAGACGTAGCCGCGTTCGTCCATGTAGCCGCCGTCACCGGTGTGCATCCAGCCGCCGCGCACCGCCTGGGCGGTCTCCTTGGGCTTCTTCCAGTAGCCGAGCATGACGTGGTCCCCGGCGGCCACGATCTCGCCGACCGTGCCGCGCGGCACCTCCTCGTCGAGGGGGTCGACGATGCGGACCCGGGCGAAGGCGGAGGCCCGGCCCGCCGAGCGGCGCAGCACCGGATCGTCGTGATCCTCGTCGGACAGGAACGCGGTGCCGGGGGAGAGTTCGGTCATGCCGTAGGCCTGGAGGAACCGCGCGGAGGTGAAGACCTCGCGGGCCCGGCCGAGCACCGTCTCGGAGATCGGTGAGGCCCCGTAGACCAGCAGTTCCAGGCTGCTGAGATCGTGCTCGTCCACCGTGGGATGGTCCACGATCATCTGGAGCATCGTGGGCACAAGGAGCACCTGCTTGGCGCGGTGTTCGGTGATCGCGCGCATCACCTGTACCGGGTCGAAGGCGGGCAGGGGCACGGTGGTCGCGTTCAGCAGCATCCCGGCGATCCAGGCGCTGAACCCGGCCATGTGGAACGCCGGGGCGACCAGGATGGACGCGCCGCCCTGGGGCACCTGACTCTGCGCGAGCAGCATGCCCATCGCGGCCACGCAGATCTGGCGGTGGCCCAGCATGACGCCCTTGGGGATGCCGGTGGTGCCGCCGGTGTAGAAGATGCCCGCCAGCGCCTCGCCCTGGCGGTGGGCGTCCTCGACCGGGTCGGCGGACAGCAGTTCCGCCCAGGGGATCGCGGCGTGCGGCAGCTTGTCCTCGCCGCACTGGATGAGCGTGTGCAGCCTGGGCGCCTGGTTGCGCAGTTCGTCGGCGAGGTGGGCGAACTGGTCGTCGACGAAGAGCACCGAGACATCGGCTTCGTCGAGCGAGTAGGCGATCTCCTTCACACTCCAGCGCGTGTTCACCGGCACGATGACAGCGTCGGCCCAGGCGACACCGAGCACGATCTGGCAGAAGCGGTCGGTGTTCAGGGACAGCACGCCGACCCGGTCGCCGCTGTCGACGCCGATGAGCTTCAGACCACCGGCGATCCGGGAGACGATGGCGCGTGTCTCCCGGGCCGTGGTACCCCGCTCGCCGTACACGGTGAAGAGGTCGTCAGGCGTTTGCTGCGCCGCGCGGTGCAGCGGTTGAGTGAGGTACATGAGTCGCTCCTTCGCGACAGTGTGCTTGACCGCTTGCTAGAGCGACCGCGCGATGAGGTCCTTCATCGTCTCGTTGGAGCCCGCGAAGATCTTCGTGACGCGGGCGTCGGCGAACATCCGGGCGATCGGGTACTCCCGCATGTAGCCGTAGCCGCCGAAGAGCTGCAGACACCGGTCCACGATGGTCACGTACTGCTCGGTGGTCCACCACTTGCTCATCGCGGCGGTGGTGGCATCCAGCTCGCCCGCCAGATGGCGCTGCACGCAGTCGTCGATGAACGCCCGCGCCACACGTGCGGTGGTGGCGGCCTCGGCCAGCACGAACCTGGTGTTCTGGAAGTCCCACAGGGTCTTGCCGAACATGTCGCGGGACTTGGCGTACTCCGTGGTCAGGGCCACGGCCGCCTCGGCGCTTGCCACCGCCTGGACGCTGATGACGAGGCGCTCCTGGGCGAGCTGGGTCATCAGCTGCCCAAATCCCTCGCCCGGCCGGGGGCCCAGCAGGTTGGCGGCCGGGACCCGCGCGTCCTGGAAGGACAGCTCGGAGGTGTCGGCGGAGGGCTGGCCCACCTTCTCAAGGACCCGGCCGCGCACGAAGCCGGGGCAGGAGTCGACCTCCACCACGATGAGCGAGATGCCCTTGGCGCCCGCGGTGGGGTCGGTCTTGGCGGCCACGACGATCAGGTCGGCCTGCTGGCCGTTGGTGATGAACGTCTTGGCGCCGTCGATGACGTACTCGTCACCCTCGCGCACGGCCTTGGTGCGGATGTTCTTCAGGTCCGAGCCGGTCCCGGGCTCGGTCATGGCGACCGCCCCGACCAGGTCACCGCTGGCCATCCCGGGCAGCCAGCGCTTCTTCTGCTCCTCGCTGCCATAGGCCAGGATGTAGTGCGCCACGATGCCGCTGTGCACGCCGTTGCCCCAGCCCGTCTCGCCGAGGCGCGCCTGTGCCTCGACGACGGCGAGATCGTGGGCGAAGGTGCCACCCCCGCCCCCGTACTCCTCCGGGATGGAACAGCACAGCAGGCCCAGCTTGCCCGCCGCGCGCCACACCTCGCGGTCGACCTGGTGCTGCTGCTCGAACTCCTCGCGTCTGGCCGCCACTTCGCTCTCGATGAACTTGGCGGCCAGTTCGCCGAGTGCGACGACTTCCTCATCACGCCACGACGCCACGCTGTACGTGCTCATGCCTCCCAGCCTCCGCCCGTGACGATGATCTGGCCGCTGATGTAGTCGGCCTCGGGGTAGGTGAGCAGGGCCACCGAACCGGCCGCCTCTTCGGGCGTGCCCGGCCTGCCCAGCGGGATCATCGACTTCGCCGCCTCCAGGAGCTGCTGGCTGATGCCCACCTTGATCTCGACGCCGTCGATGTCGATGGTCGAGGCACCATCGGCCGGAGCCGTGGTCAGCCGCGTCTCGATGAAGCCGAACGCGACCGCGTTGACGTTGACCCGGTAGCGGCCCCACTCCTTGGCCAGCGTCTTGGTCATGCCGACGACGGCTGCCTTGGCCGACGCGTAGTTGACCTGCCCGGGGTTGCCGGAGAGCCCGGCGACCGAGGAGATGTTGACCACCTTGCGGTGCACCGTGAGACCCGCTGCGACCTCGGCCTTCGCCGCCTTGCTGATCACCGGCTGCGCGGCGCGCAGGATGCGGAAGGGAGCCTTGACGTGGACGTCGTGGATGGCGTCCCACTGGTCGTCGGTCATCTTCTGGATGACGGAGTCCCAGGTGTATCCGGCGTTGTTGATGATGATGTCCAGGCCGCCGTAGGTGTCGGTGGCCGTCCGCACGAAGCGCTCGGCGAAGTCCGGCGCGGTGACGCTGCCGGGGCAGGCGACCGCGCTGCCACCACTGGCGACGATCTTTTCGACGACCTCGTTCGCCGGGCCGCTGTCCAGGTCGTTCACCACGACGTTCGCGCCCTCGGCCGCGAGCTTCACCGCGATGGCCTGGCCGATGCCCCGGCCCGCACCCGTGATGATCGCTGTCTTTCCGTCCAGTTTCCCCATGGGATGGTCCTTAGAGTCGAAAGTGAGGGTGGGTCAGTCGAGGGCCACGACGGCGTGGCCGCGCAGTGTGGTGGTGCCGTCGGCGAGGGTGACGGTCAGTTCCAGGGTGGCCAGGCGTTCGCCCTTGACCTCGTCGATCGAATCGACGCGCGCCCGGCAGACCGGCTCCGCCGCGACGGGCGTGATGGAGACGAAGCGGACGCCGTAGCGGCGCAGGCGCTGCTGGGGTGCGATGCGGGTGAGCAGCCGGGCTAGGTAAGCCATGGACAGCATGCCGTGGGCGAAGACGTCGTCCAGTCCTGCGGACTTCACCACGTCGAGGTCGAGGTGGATCGGGTTGTGATCCCCCGAGCCACCGGCGAACAGCGCCAGGGTGGTGCGGGAGATCGGCTCGACCGGCAGCGGTGCGAACTCGTGGCCGACACTCCAGGTCGTGGTGGTCATGCCGTCACCCCGCTCAGCTCGCGGATCACCGTGGTGGAGACCGCCTCGGTGATCAGCTCGCCGTTCTGGTCGGTGATGCTGGTGGTGCTGACCAGGAACTCAAGTGCGCCGCCGCGCTTGTCGTAGATGTCGGTGATCCGCTCGGTCGCGGTCAGCGTGTCCCCGGCATGGGCCAGGCGGTGGTACATGAACTCCTGCTCGCCGTGGAGCACGGCTCGCATGTCGACACCGAGTTCACTCAGCCAGGCGAAGGGGTCGGGTGACTCCAGGCGGACGGCGGTGAAGAACGTCGGGGGTACCGGAAGATCCGGATGCCCGGCGGCCTTCGCCGCGTCGAGGTCGGAGTAGACGGGGTCGGTCTGGCCGGTCGCCTTGGCGAACAGGCGCAGCCTGCTGCGGGAGATCAGCAGGGTCTGGGTGCCCACGGTGCGTCCGATGTGCGCGCGGTCGATCGCCATGTCAGACACCGGCCTTCTCGTACAGGGTGACCACGCAGGCGCCGCCGAGCCCGAGGTTGTGCTGGAGCGCGACGTTCACGCCGTCGACCTGACGGGCCTCGGCGTGGCCACGCAACTGCCAGACCAGTTCGGTGCACTGCGCGAGCCCGGTCGCGCCCAGCGGGTGGCCCTTGGACAGCAGGCCGCCGGAGGGGTTGGTCACCACTCGGCCGCCGTAGGTGTTGTCGCCCTCCAGGACGAACTTCTCCGCGGTGCCCTGCGGGGTGAGTCCGAGCGCCTCGTAGGTGAGGAACTCGTTGGTGGTGAAGCAGTCGTGCAGCTCGACCACCCGCAGATCCTCGGGGCTGACGCCGGAGGCCTCGTACACCTCGTGCGCGGCCTTGACGGTCATGTCGTAGCCGACGACCTTGCGCATGTCCCCGGCGTCGAAGGCGCCCGGCACATCGGTCACCAGCGACTGGGCCTTGATCCGGACACTGTCGTCGCAGCCGTGCGCGCGGGCGAACTCCGGCGTGCACACGACTGCCGCGGCGGCGCCGCAGGTCGGCGGGCAGCATTGCAGGCGGGTCAGCGGACCGTAGACCACCGGCGAGGCGAGCACGTCCTCCAGGGTGATCGGGTCGCGGAACACGGCACAGGGATTGTTCGCCGCGTGCCGCCGCGCCTTGACCGAGATACGGGCGAACACGGCCGGGTCGATGCCGTATTCGTCGACATAGGCCTGACCGGCGCCGCCGAAGAGCCGGGCGGCCTGCGGTGCGTCGTCAGGCCCGCAGATGTCCCGGTGGGCGTCGTCGTGCCGGAACAGCGGCGACACCCGGTCGGTGAACGTACTGCTCAGCGCGCCCGGGGTCATCTGCTCGAAGCCCAGGGCGAGTGCGCAGTCGACGACGCCGCTCGCGACCGCCTGGCGGGCCAGGAACAGTGCCGAGGAGCCGGTCGAGCAGTTGTTGTTGACGTTCACGACCGGAATCCCGGTCAGCCCGAGACCGTACAGAGCGGCTTGACCAGAAGCTGAATCACCATATACATACCCGGCGTAGGCCTGTCCCACCGCGCTGTAGTTGAGCCCCGCGTCCGCCAGTGCAACCCGGGCCGCGTTCTCGGCGAGGTCCAGGTAAGCACCACTCTCGCGGGGCTTGGCAAACGGGACCATGCCCACGCCCGCGACGACCACGTCGGTCACGAGAGTCTCCCTCCTGTCGCATGCGTTCCACGCACGTTGTGTTCATAGACTTATTCGGCATTCACTTCCTGTCAAGCGTCGAGCTGAGTGACGGGCGGCTTGACCGGCCTGGCGGGGGAACTAGTCAGGGTTGACTAGTCAATGGTCTTAAACCGCTGCGCGTCCGGGTGTGGCCAGGGTGGCCC